>NZ_AQOJ01000638.1:0-5972 GCF_000364685.1 Xanthomonas sp. SHU 166 | reverse complement strand
CGGGTGCTGGCCGGGCAGGTGGCGGCGTTGTCCGGCAGTTGCCGGGTGCGCGCCGCCAGCGCCTACCTGGACCAGTCGTTGGCGGCGCTGGACCCGGCTGCCACCGCGCTGGCGCAGGTGCAGGCCGCCACGCCCGGCATCGCACTCGCCGACCTGCGCACGCGGCTGGCCTTGCTCGGCCTGGATGCGCAGCGCATCGGCGTGCCCTGCGGCCAGCTCAGCGGCGGCGAGCGGCTGAAGACTGCGCTGGCCTGCGCCTTCTACCGCACGCCGCCGGCCGAACTGCTGTTGCTGGACGAGCCGGACAACCACCTGGACCGCGAAGCCCGCGACGCGTTGCGCGCGGTGCTGCTGCAGTACCCCGGCGCGCTGCTGGTGGTCTCGCACGATGCGGAGTTCCTGGACACGCTGCGCCTGCAGCAGCGCTTGCAGGCCGATCCCGAGGCGTGGCGGCTGACGCCGTGGTGAGCGGCGTACGCTGCCGTCGACGGGGTCTGCCGCCGGGCATGCCCGGCGCCGGATTCGTGGTCTCGCATTGCGCGATGCGTCGCGCACCAAGGCGTCAGGAGGGCGCGTCTGCAGCGCCAGCTTCATCTGCCACGGCGCGGGGTGGTCGCGAAGCGAACGCCGGCGGGCGACGTCGCTGTGCCCGTCACACGAGGCCAGTGACGGCCGCGGCGCACCCTGCGCCAGGGCACCGCGCAGCAGGCAGGGGCGCACGGACCCTGTGGTATTCTGCGCGCCGTTCCGGTGCGGTGCGTGCGCGTGCCCATCCCTCGATCCGCGGCCGCGGCCGCGGTAACGCCGGATCCGGCGCTGCGATGCGCCACGCGCGCGGCGCCCGCCGTGCCTCCCTCCCGTCCGTCCTGGTCCGCCTTCCGTGAAATTCTTTGTCTCCTGCGCCAAGGGCCTGGAATACCTGCTCGTCGATGAACTGCTCGCGCTTGGCGTGGCGCAGGCCACCGCCACCGTCGCCGGGGTCAATGCCGAAGGCAGCCTGCAGGACGCGCAGCGCGCGGTGCTGTGGTCGCGCCTGGCCAGCCGGGTGCTGTGGCCGTTGCAGTCCTTCGACTGCCCCGACGAGGCGGCACTGTACGCCGGCGTGGCCGCGCTGCCGTGGCGCAGCCATCTGGCGCCGCAGCACACCCTCGCGGTGGATGCGCATGTGTCCGGCACCGGCATCACCCATGCGCGCTTCGCGGCGCAGCGGGTCAAGGATGCGGTGGTGGACACGCTGCGCGGCGAGGGCCTGGAGCGGCCGTCGGTGGACGTGGAGCACCCGGACCTGCGCCTGAACCTGTCGCTGCGCAAGGGCCGCGCGACGCTGTCGGTGGACCTGGGCGGCGGCTCGCTGCACCGGCGCGGCTGGCGCCAGGCGCAGAACGAGGCGCCGCTGAAGGAGAACCTGGCTGCGGCGGTGCTGCTGCGCGGGCAGTGGCCGGCCTTGTATGCGCAGGGTGGCGGGCTGCTGGATCCGATGTGCGGCAGCGGCACACTGCTGATCGAAGGCGCGCTGATGGCCGCCGATGTCGCGCCGGGCCTGCTGCGCGGCGAACTGGCGGCGCAGCAGCGCGGCGACACTGATGCCGATGCCGCGCCGAGTCGCTGGCTGGGGTTCGACGTGGCGTCCTGGCGTTCGCTGCTGGCCGAGGCACGGCAGCGCGCCCAGGCCGGTCGCGCCGCGTTGCGGCCGGTGCTGTACGCCAGCGACATCGACCCGCATGCGCTGCGCGCGGCGCGCGAGAACGCGCTGGCGGCCGGCGTGGTCGAGGCGATCTCCTTCGCCGCGCACGACGTCGCGGCGTTGCCTGCGCCGGCGCAGGCGCTGGGCACGGTGGTGTGCAATCCCCCCTACGACGAGCGCCTGGCCGCCGACGCGGCGCTGTACCGGCGCCTGGGCGATGCGCTCAAGCGCGCGGTGCCGCAGTGGCGCGCCAGCCTGCTGTGCGGCAGCGACGAACTGGCCTATGCCACCGGCCTGCGCGCGGCCAAGAAGTACCAGATGTTCAACGGCGCGCTGGAATGCCCGTTGATCGTCTGCGACCCGATCGCGGTCGCGCCGCGGGCCGGCGCCGCGGAGGAACCGCGTGCGCTCAGCGACGGCGCGCAGATGGTCGCCAACCGCCTGCGCAAGAACCTGCGCAAGTTCAAGACCTGGCGCGCGCGCGCGCGGATCGGCTGCTACCGCGCCTACGACGCCGACCTGCCCGAGTACGCGGCGGCGATCGACGTGTACCAGGAAGACGGCGGCCAGGCGCGCACGTTCCTGCACGTGCAGGAGTACGCGGCGCCGGACAGCATTCCCGACGTGGACGTGCGCCGCCGCCGCAACGAACTGCTGGCGGCGGCGCGCGAGGTGTTCGCGGTGCCGGCCGAGCAGGTGGCGCTGAAGACCCGCGAACGCGGCAAGGGCGGCAGCAAGTACGGCCGTTTCGAGCAGCGCGGCGAGTTCCTGGTGGTGCGCGAGCACGACGCGCTGCTGCGGGTGAACCTGTTCGACTACCTGGATACCGGGCTGTTCCTCGACCACCGCCCGCTGCGCGGGGTGATGGCGCAGCAGGCGCGCGGCAAGCGTTTCCTCAACCTGTTCTGCTACACCGGCGTGGCCAGCGTGCAGGCGGCGGTGGCCGGCGCCGATTCCACCACCAGCGTGGACCTGTCCGGCACCTATCTGCAGTGGTGCGCCGACAACCTGGCGTTCAACGGCAAGGGCGGCGCCCAGCACCGGCTGGTGCAGGCCGACGCGCTGAGCTGGCTGGAAGCGGAGAAGAACCGCTACGACGTGATCTTCTGCGACCCGCCGACCTTCTCCAACTCCGCGCGCGCCGAGGATTTCGACATCCAGCGCGAGCACGTGCGGCTGTTGCGCGCGGCGGTGGCGCGGCTGATGCCCGAGGGCGTGCTGTACTTCTCCAACAACTTCCGCCGCTTCAAGCTGGACGAGAACGCGCTGGCCGAATTCGCGGTATGCGAGGAGATCAGCGCGCAGACCATCGACGTGGATTTCGAGCGCAACCCGCGCATCCACCGCGCCTGGCGTCTGCAGCGGCGCTGAGAAGCGGTGCCTCGTGTGTCTTTCTGAAGGAGTGGCTTCAGCCGCGATGGGCGTGACCGGGCACGCACGTCGCGGAGCGTAACGCGCTGTTGCTTCTCCATCCGGGAGAAGGGGCCCCGAAGGGGCGGGTGAGGGGACGGGCGACGCCGCGTGTCCTCGATCTCTGCGCGTCGCTTCGCGCCGTCCCCTCACCCCAACCCCCTCTCCCGGGGGGAGAGGGGCTTGTATCAATTGCCGTGATGCCCCAGCGCGGTCTGCGCCTTGCCGCGTGGCGGCGGGTCATCCTCGGTCTCGCGCTCGTTCCAGTACGCCTGGATCTGCAGGATCTGCGGCAGGATCGCCTCGAACAACTCGACCAGACGCGGCTCGAACTGGCTGCCGGCCTTGTCGCGGAACAGCGCCATCGCCTGCTCCAGCGGCCATGCGTCCTTGTACGGGCGCGGTGAGGTGAGCGCATCGAACACGTCGGCCAGCGCCACGATCCGTGCCGATTCGGGAATCTGCGTGCCTGAAACGCCGGCCGGGTAACCGCCGCCGTCCCAGTGCTCGTGGTGGTACAGGGAGACCTCGGCGGCTAGCCGGAACAGCGGTGCGCTGCTGCGGCTGAGGATGTCGTAGCCGATCCGCGGGTGCCGCTTCATGACCTGCCACTCGTCGGCGTCCAGCGGCCCGGGCTTCTTCAGCACCGCATCGGGGATGCCGATCTTGCCGGTGTCGTGCATCGGCGCGGCCTGTTCCAGCAGATCGGCGTCCTCGCACGACCAGCCGGCGGCCAGCGCGAGCGCGCGGGCGTAGGCGGCCATGCGCCAGATATGCGTGCCGGTGTCCGAGTCGCTGTAGTGGCCGGCCATGCCCAGCATCTGGATCGCGTCGCGATGGCTGTCGGCCAGGCTGGTGGCGCTGACCAGCGACAGGTGGGTGCGCACCCGCGCGCGCAGAATGCTCGGCGAGTAGGGCTTGGTGATGTAGTCCACGCCGCCGGCGTCGAACCCGATGCTCTCGTCGGTGTCCTTGTCCTTGCCGGTGACGAAGATGATCGGGATCGCCGCGCTGCGCGCATCTTCCTTCAGGGTGCGGGCGAGGGTGTAGCCGTCGATGTCGGGCAGGTCGACATCCAGCAGGATCAGCGCCGGGCGGTGCTTGGCCACCCCGCGCAGGGCTTCGGCGCCGTTCTTGGCAAACACCAGCGCGTAGTCCTCGCGCAGGAGCTGGCGGATCAGCGCCAGGTTGCTGGGTTCGTCATCGACACAGAGGATGCAAGGCTGGGTCATGGCGTGTTCCCGTCTGATACGCGCTGCTGCGCGGGCGGCGCACTCTTATGATTTTGATCATCGGCCAGCCATCGCCTGACTTGAGCCTCGGCTTCGCGGAAGGAAAAATTCTCCAGCAACAGTTGCAGTTCGGCGGCCTGTGCCGCCGGCAGGACCGGCGCCAGTTGCCGCAGCGTGCGGTCGATGCGGTCCGGATCGTCGCTGTCCAGCACCTGCAGCACCTGATACCAGGACGCCTGCAGCGTCGCCGGATCGACCGCGGCGAGGTTCGCTGCCGCGGGTGGCGCCGCACCCTGGGTGGCGTCGGCGAAGCGCAGCACTTCGGCCGCGGTGTCGGCCATCGCCGCGGCCAGCGCGGCGATCTCGGCATCGGCCTGCGTCGGCGCCGTGCTCAAGCGTTCTTCGAGGGCGGCGCTGGCGATGCTCAACGCCGGCAAGGCCAGCGATCCGGCGGAGCCGCGCAACTTGTGCGCCAGCGACACGGCCTCGGCCGGCCGTTGCGCTTCCACCAGGGTGCGGACGCTGGCCGCCGGGTCGGGATGTTCCTGCAACAGCTTCAGCAGATAGCGCCGATACGGCTCGCGTTCGCCCCAGAGCCGCTGCGCCTGGACGGTATCGAGCAACGCAGGGTCGCTGACCGGCCAGTCGTCCGCCGGCAGCACCGGCGGTGGCACCGCCAGCGGCAGCAGCGGCAGCGAGGTCAGGTTCGGCGGCAGGAACCGGCGGATGATCGCGATCAGGTTCTCGACCTGGAACGGTTTGGCGATGAAGCCGTTCATGCCGCTGGACAGCGCCATCTCCTGCTGCTGGCGATAGGCGCCGGCGGTGAGGGCGATCACCGGTACGGCGGCCAGGTCCGGATCGGCACGCAGTTGCCGGGTGGCTTCGTAGCCGTCCATGGTCGGCATCTGCACGTCCATCAGCACGACGTGGAAGCGGCCGGGATCGCGGCGTAGCCGCTGCAGCGCCTGGGCGCCGTCCTGCGCCAGCTCGACCAGCGCGCCTTCGCCTTCGAGGATGCGCTGCGCGACCTCGCGGTTGATGTCGCTGTCGTCGACCACCAGCAAGCGGGCCCCGGCCAGGCGTGCGACGCCGTCGCCGGGCGCTGCCGCGGGCAGCTCGCCGTTGCGACGCGCCAGCAGCATGGCGATGGTGCGCTGCAGGGCCGAGGCGGTGACCGGCTTGGTCATCACCGCATCCACGTCGGCGACGCCAGGCTGCTGCTCCTGGATCATGCGCCGCTCGTAGGCGGTGACCATGACGATGATCGGCTGCCGGTCCGGCGCCGATTGCGCGCGGATGCGCTGGGCCACGCTCAACCCGTCCAGGTCGGGCATGCGCCAGTCCAGCAGGATCACGTCGAACTCGGCCCGTTCCGGCGCGGCCGCGGCCAACGCGGCGGTGCCGCTGGACACCGCTTCCACCTGCCAGCCGAAGCCGTTGGCGATGTCGGTCAGGCTGCGTCTCACCAGGTCGTGGTCGTCGGCGATCAGCACCCGCCGCGCCTGCGCCGGTGCGTCGTCGTCGGCCGGTGCCGGCGCCACCGCGAACGGAATGACGAAGTAGAAATCGCTGCCCTGGCCGGGGGCGCTCTGCACTTCCAGTTGTCCGCCCATCAGTTCCACCAGGCGCCGGCTGATGGTCAG
>NZ_AQOJ01000637.1:0-4458 GCF_000364685.1 Xanthomonas sp. SHU 166 | reverse complement strand
GGCCGCTGCCGCCGTAGCGGCGGCTGGTGGAGGTGTCGGCCTGCAGGAACGGCGAGAAGATCAGGCTCTGCTTCTCGCGCGGGATGCCGATACCGGTGTCGCGCACCGAGAACAGCAACTTGAGCTTGCCGGGTTCGGCGCCGGGGAAGGCGCGCACCGACAGCGCCACCTCGCCCTGTTCGGTGAACTTGATGGCGTTGCCCACCAGGTTGATCAGCACCTGGTTCAGGCGCAGCGCGTCGCCGCGCAGCCAGCGGCAGCCCGGCGGCAGCGGCTCGACGATCATCTCCACCGGCTTGGCGCTGGTCGCCGAGGTCATCAGCGCGGCGATGTTCTCCAGCAACTCGTTGAGATCGAACGGCGCCGATTCCAGGTCGATGCGCCCGGACTCGATCTTGGAGAAGTCGAGGATGTCGTTGATGATCTCCAGCAGGTTGCGTGCGGACAGTTCGATCTTCTGGATCATGTCCTGCGCCGCCTGCGACAGCGCGCTGTGCCGCAGCAGGTACAGCATGCCCAGGATCGCGTTCATCGGCGTGCGGATCTCGTGGCTCATGTTGGCCAGGAAATCGCTCTTGGACTGGTTGGCGCTTTCGGCCGCGTCGATCGCCAGGCGCAGCTCGCGCTCGCGCCGCTTCTGCTCGGTCAGATCGACCGCGATGCCGAGGTAGCCGATCACCCGGTCGTCGTCGTCGCGCAGCGTGCTCAGGGTGAGCAAGACCGGGAAGGCGTGGCCATCCTTGCTCAGGTAGGTCCACTCGCGGGTGTCGCTGCGTCCCAGCGTGGACAGCGCGGCCACCGACTCGAACGACGGCTGCACCGGCATGCCGGATTGCGCGGCCATGCGCTCGGCGCGTGCGCTCAGCTGTTCTGGGTCCAGGAACAGGCCGGTGGCCTTGCGCCCGATCAACTCGTGCGCGGCGTAGCCGAGCAGCAGTTCGGCGGCCGGATTGAACAGGGTGATGACGCCGTCCGGGTCGGTGGCGACGATCGCATAGCCGGCATTGGCCAGGATCGCGCGCTGCAGCGCCGAATAGGTCACCAGTTCGCTGGTGCGCTCGGCCACCTGCTGCTCCAGCGTGGCGTTGAGCTCCAGCACCCGCGCCTGCGCGCGCACCTGTTCGGTGACGTCGTGCAGCAGGTGCGAATGGCCGATGGTGCCGCCGCGGGTGCCGGCGATCGGCGAGACGCTGGCCAGGACGCTGACGGTGTGACCATCGCGGTGGCGCAGTTCGCGGACGCCGTCGCCGCTGTCGATGGGATCGCGGACGTGCGCGCCCAGCAACCGCTGCAGCGGCTGGCCGATGGCCTGCTCGGGGGTGTAGCCGAAGATGCGCGTGGCCGCGGGATTCCAGTGGGTCACGCGGCCGCTCAGGTCTTCGGCGACGATCGCCTCGCTGGTGCCGGCGACCAGGGCGGCCAGCTGGCTCTGTTCGCTGAGGATCAGGTCGCGGCGGCGCAGGCTGGTCAGGAACACATACAGCAGGGTGGCCAGCAACAGCGCGATGCCGGCGGCCAGGGCGCCGGCGAACAGCGGCGAGGTCTGGTCGAGCGCGCGCATGAAGCCGGGCGTGGCGTGTGCGCCGATGCGCCACTGGCGTCCATAGACCGCCAGGGTGCGTTCGGCGGTGGGGCCTCCGGCCAGGATCGGTGTGGCGTTGTCGCGATAGAACGGCTGCGCCGGGGTCTGGCTGTCGGCCAGGCTCAGATGCAGTTCGCTGCGGTGGTCGTCGGAGGAGGCCAGTACCTCGGCGATGCTCAGTGGCGCGTACGCCCAACCGGTGGTGGCCTGCCAGCGCTGTTCCGGGGTCTGCAGCGGCAGGCCTTCGCGATACACCGGCAACAACAGCAGAAAGCCGCTCTTGCCCAGCCCCGGCCGCTGCACCAGGCGGATCGGCGCGGTGATGGTGGGCTTGCCCGAGTGCGCGGCGGCGATCGCCGCGTCGCGTCGCGCCGGTTCGGAGGCGATGTCGAAGCCCTGTGCCGGCGTGTTGGACTGCGTCGGCTGGATGTAGACGATGACGAAGCGATCGCCCTCGTGCGGCGCCAGCTCACTGATCTGCAGCGACGGTGCGCCGTCGGCGCGGGCCTGCTGCAGGAACGTAGCCTCGTCGGCGCGCGGCACCCGCTGGATGTAGCCGAAGCCGCGCACCCCCGGGAACTCGCGCAGGTAGTCGCGCGAGGCGCTGTAGCGGGCGAAGCGCTCGCGCGAGATGCGGTCACCACCGGCCGCGATCACCGCGCCGCGCGCGCCGCGCAGGCCGTGCTCGTACATGTCCAGGCGTTGTCGCAGATCGTTGGCGACGTGCGAGACCAGTTGCTGGAAGCGCGCCTGCGCCTGCGCGCGGTTGCGCTGCTGCACGCCATGCGCGATCAGCAGCGCGGCGAGCAGCCCGACGGCCAGCACGGCCAGGGCGGCGAGCCGCGCAAGCCGCGCAGGGCCGGCGATGGGTGTCCGGCGTTTCTTCGACATGCTCCCCTTTCCTCTGGCGAACGCGCGTTCGGCACGCGCATCGGCTTCCCCCCGACCGGTTGCGGGATGGCGTTCACAGCGGCGACGCAGGCCCCGCAGGTCGTCCCCCAACGCTAGCGCGGGCGTGGCGGTCGCGCCAGCCCTTCGGTCCAAAGAGTCGAGGCGTGTCTACACCTTGCTGCGTGGATGGCACCGGGTACCGCGGGTCGGCGGTCCGTCGTGGGGTGCGTGCGTCGCATCGTGCGTCGGCAGCGGGCCGGCCGCTCCAGCGGCGCAGTGCATCCTTGCCATGCACGCTCAGCCAAGCAGCGTGACGGCAGCGTGCAGCGCCAGCCCGATCAATCCGCCGACCAGGGTGCCGTTGAAACGGATGTACTGCAGGTCGCGGCCCACGCTCAGTTCCAGTTGCTCGACCAAGTGGCGTTCGTCCCAGCCCTTCACGGTCTGCGCGATGTGCTCGGTGACGCCGCTGCGCAGGCGCTGGGTCAGCCGCTCGGCGCCGCCGAGCAGGTGCTGGTTGAGCGCCTCGCGCAGGGCGGGATCCTGCGCCAGCGACTGGCCGAGCGCGCCGAGGGCGCGCTGCAGGTGCTGCACCAGTGCGCCGTCCTGGCGCGACAGGTCCTCGCGCAGCGCGCTGTGGATCTGATCCCACAGGCCCTGCACGTACGCCTGTACGCCGGGGTGGTCGATCAGCCGCTGCTTCAGCGCCTGCACTTTCTCGGCGGTGGCGGGATCGGCGCGCAGCCGCTGCACGTAGCCGCCGAGCCAGCGCTCGTAGTCCTGGCGCAGCGGATGCTGCGGCTGCGACAGCACCTCCTGCAGTTCCTCCAGCAGCGCGTGCGCCAGGCGCTCGGCGAGGGTGTCGGCGATGCCTTCCACCGGCTTCACCCATTCCACGGTGCCGACCAGCTTGGGCCATTCGCGCCGCGCGTACTTGACGATCATCGCCGACACCCGCTGCTTGACCGCGGCATCGTCCAGGTGCCGGCCGAGCCGGGTCAGCGCTTCGTCGAGCAGTGCGTGGTGGCGGCCGTCGGCGGTGAGCAGGCCGAGCAGTTCGCCGGCGGTGGCGGCGGCGTCCCAGTCGCGCAGCCGCGCCACCACGAAACCATGGATGCGGCGCCGCACCGCGGCTTCGTCCAGCAGGTCCAGCGCCTGCAACGCCCAGCCGCGGGCCAGATCGGCCAGCCGTGCGGACTGCGCCGGTTCGGCCAGCCACTGGCCCAGCCGCGCCGCGGGATCGAACGCGCTGAGCTTGGCCAGCAGCGCGCCCGGTTCCAGGAACTGATCGCGCACGAACACCGCCAGGCTGTCGGCGATGCGCGCCTTGCCGTGCGGGATGATCGCGGTGTGCGGAATCGGCAGGCCCAGCGGATGCCGGAACAGCGCCACCACCGCGAACCAGTCCGCCAGCGCGCCGACCGTGGCCGCTTCGCAGAACGCGCCGACCCAGGCCCACACCCCGTGCAGGCCCATGGCATGGCTGAGCAGGAAGCCGCACAGCATCGCCAGCAGCAACAGCGCCGCCAGCAGCTTCATGCGCCGCAGCTGCGCGCGGCGCGGATCGGGGGGCAGGGCAGGGGCGGAAGACACGCTCATGCGGCCGAGTCTACGCAGTGCGCGGTGAGCGCGGTTGCATGCGCGGCGGCGAGGTCATCCGGCCGCGGCACGGATGGCCTGTGCGCGTGGATCAGCCCGGCAACTGCGCGCGCAGCGCCGCCACTTCCTCGCGCAGCGCCTGGTTCTCGGCCTCGAGTTCGGCCACGCGCTGGCGCAGCGTGGCCGCCGTGTCGCCCTCGGCATCCGCCGCCGGGGCCGCGTCCTCGGCGGCGTCCGCAGGCGCCGGCTTGGGCTTGCGCTTGGACTCGCGGGCGCGCTTGGCGGCCTGCTTCAGCTCGTCCTTGCCGGCCATCGCCGCGGCGCGCTGTTCCTCCTCGGGCAGGCTGGCCACTGCCGCGGCGGCATTGATCGAGATCGCACCGGAC
>NZ_AQOJ01000636.1:0-1448 GCF_000364685.1 Xanthomonas sp. SHU 166 | reverse complement strand
ACCACCTCGGCCGCGGCCTGCTTCTGGATCTTCTCGATCTGCACCACCTGGCTGTTGCTGAGCCGCGCCACGCGCGCCAGTTCGGCGCGGCTGAGCGGTGCCGGTGCGTCGGCCCAGGGTGGCGTGTCGGTGTCGTTGGCGGTCTCGCCAGCCGCGTCCGGGTCAGTGGCGTCGGCCGCGGGGGCCTCCGCGGCGGCCACGCTGGCGCGCCGCTCGGCGAGGATCTCGCGCTTGCGCAGCGCCAGCACGCCACGCTGGAAGTCGGAGACGCTGCGCCGGCCCAGGTGCTGGTCGATCATCCACAGGTGCACGTCCTGCAGCGACTGGAAGCGGGTGTTCTGCACGGTCTGGAACGGCAGGCCGTGCTTCTGGCAGATGCCGTAGCGGTTGTGCCCGTCGACCAGGATGTCGCCCCACAGCACCAGCGCGTCGCGGCAGCCCTCGGCCAGCAGGCTGCGTTCCAGAGCAGCGTATTCGTCGGCGGTCAGCGGATCGATATAGGCCTTGAGGTCTTCTTTGACAACGATGTTCATCAACGGGCGGTGCGGCGTGGCGACGGGGGCGGCATTGTAGAGGCCGGGAATCGGGAGTGGGGAATCGGGAATGGCAACAGCGTGTGTCGCGGCCGCATGGCCTGAGTCGTTCGCGCATGCGGCGCTTTCCGATTCCCTACTCCCGATTCCCCATTCCCGGCTTCACCCCACCACCACCTCACTGATCTGCATCACCGGCGTCAGGTCGGTGTAGTTCTTGATGTCGCCGAGGATCTCCTCCGCATGCGGGCCGAAGCCGGCCTGGAAGGCCTCCACCGACTCGCTGAAGATGTGGCACATGCCGACGTAGGTCGGGTCGCTGCCCGGGGTGCCGCCGGACAGGCCCTTGTCCACGGTGTAGCGCAGGCAGGCCGCGCCCATGCGCGCCTGCAGCAGCGGCATGTGCGTGTCGCGGTAGTAGGCATGGTCGAAACGGGCGCCTGGCGTGTACGGGTACATCACGCTGACCTTGATCATGGAGCGGCTCCTGTGGCGGCGGTGGATCCCGGCCGGACGCCGGGGTGGCGCAAGGCTACACCCGGGAATGGTCGGCGCGTGTTGCGCTGCGGTGGGCCCGGGGCCGGGAATGGGGAATGGGGATTGGGGAATCGCAACAGCAAGAGCAACAGCAAGTGATGCGGTTGCCGGGTTGTCCGATGCGGGCGCCGCGGCGCTTTTACGATTCCCTATTCCCGATTCCCCATTCCCAGCCCTCTACCGCATCGTCGGCATCGCGAACTCGGCGCCGGCCGCGGCCTCGGGCCAGCGCGCGGTGACGGTCTTGAGCCGGGTGTAGAAGCGCACTCCGTCCGGGCCGTGCACATGCAGCGGACCGAACAGCGAGCGCTTCCAGCCGCCGAAGCTGTGGAAGGCCATCGGCACCGGGATCGGCACGTTGATGCCGACCATGCCGGC
>NZ_AQOJ01000635.1:0-362 GCF_000364685.1 Xanthomonas sp. SHU 166 | reverse complement strand
CACCTGCCGCGCGAACGCACGCGCGGCGCCGCCGTCGCGGGTGAATACCGCTGCGCCGTTGCCGTAGTCGTGGTCGGCGATCAGGCGCAGCGCGGCGGCGGCGTCGGCCACCCGCACCACGCACAGCACCGGGCCGAAGATCTCTTCGCGGTAGATGCGCATGTCGCTGCGCACGTGGTCGAACAGGCTGCCGCCGAGGAAGAAGCCGTCCGGGTGGTCGGGCGCACCCGCCGGGCGGCCGTCGACCACCAGGCGCGCGCCCTCGGCCACGCCGCTGTGGATGTAGCCGAGCACGCGCTCCCGGTGCGCGGCGCTGACCAGCGGGCCCATGTCCGGCTCGTCGCGGCCGGCGTCGGCCTGCC
>NZ_AQOJ01000634.1:0-2135 GCF_000364685.1 Xanthomonas sp. SHU 166 | reverse complement strand
GACCCGCGCCGCCTCGCCGGGCTGCAGCAGGCGCTGGCCGCCCTGGCCGGCGACGCGCACCGCACCCTGCAGCACCTCGGTGCTGGCGAACGCGCTGTCGCTGCCGGCGCCGACCCGGAAGCGGGTGCCGCGCACACTGCTGGTGCTGGACGGGGTCTGGATGATGTAGCGCGAGGCGGGGCCGGTGGCGGGGATGACGTCGTTGCTGGTGCGACCCTTCTCCAGCCGCACCCGGGTATCGACCATGCCGGTAGCGCCGTAGCGGACGAGCTGGTCGAAGCGCACCAGGCTGTTCTCACGCACCTGCATGCGCGAGCCGTCGGCGAACTGCACGGTCGCGCTGGCATCGGCACCGGTCTGCAGGGCGCTGCCGATCGGCAGCGGCATGCCTTGCTGCGCCGAGAGCGTCGCCCGGTCGGCGGTCTGCACGCTGATCTGCCCACGCAGGGCGACCAGCCGCGCCGGCGCCGGTTGCACGCGCAGCCAGGCGATCGGAAACCGCAGGCGCGATCCCGGCACCAGCCGCTGCGGATCGGCGACCTGGTTGTGCTGGCCCAACCGCGCCCAGTCCATGCCCGGGCGCAGATACAGCCGGCCGAGATCCCAGAGCGTATCGCCGGGGCGCACCCGGTAGTGCCAGTCCTGCGCCATCGCAGTGGGGGCGAGCAGCAGGCCAATCCAGCACAGCAGGCCGGCCAGTCTGCGTGCGCCTGCCCACGAGGTGCGGGTGGGCGAGGCCATGCGGCGGTCGAACTGGTTCACGGCATACATCCGGCAAAAGACCAGGCCGGCGCTGCCTGCGGGGCTGCAGGCGGCGTTCGTCCCTGATCGCGGCATCCTGGGGTCAGGCCGGGTCGCGTCCGTCCGTCGCAGCGGCTGGAGACGCCGTAGTCAGCCGCTGGACCTGAGATTGTAATCTCAGAACAACAGGGCGGACATCTTCCGGCGGTATTGCCCGACCAGATCCTCGTCCTCGATCACCCGGAACGCATCGATCAGCGCCTTCTTCGGCAGGCCGTCCTCGAACGCGCGGTCCTGGCGCAGCATCTCCAGGAACTGTTCCAGCGCGGCCGCGTCGTCGCCGCCGACCAGGTGGCGCACGCCCAGCAGGTAGCGCGCCTTGAGATCGGCCGGATCCTGCGCCAGCGTGGCCTGCAGGGTCTCCAGCGGCGGGGCGGCCTGCAGCGCGCCGACGAAGCCCAGTCGCGCCCGTGCCCGCACCGCGCGCTCGTCGGTGGCGAGATTGGCCGGCAATGCGTCGATCAGGGTCTCGGCCTCGGCGGCGGCGCCGACCTTGACCAGGGCCAGGGCCAGATCCAGCTTCAGTTCGTCCTTGTCCGGCTCGGCCACCACCGCCTCGCGCAGGCGCTGTACCTCGGCCTGCGGATCCAGCGGCGCCGCCGGCACGTCCTCGGCCGGTTCCTGCGCGGCCAGTGGCACGATCCCGTGCTGGGTCAGGAACTCGCGCAACTGGCCCTCGGGCAGGGCGCCGGGGAAGCCATCCACCAACTGTCCGCCCTTGACCAGGAATACCGTCGGCACCGAGCGGATCTGGAACGCCGCCGCGATCTGCTGCTCCTGGTCCACGTCGACCTTGGCCAGCACGAAGCCGCCGTTGTACTCGGCCGCCAGCTTTTCCAGGATCGGGCTCAGGGTCTTGCACGGGCCGCACCAGGGCGCCCAGAAGTCCACCAGCACCGGGGTCTGCAGCGAGCGCTGCAGCACGTCGGCTTCGAAGGTCTCGGTCTTGGCGTCGAAAACGTGGGGCGTGTCGGACATGGGCAGTGTCATCGCAGGCGAGAGGACGCTTTGTATGGAGGCGCCGCGGCGCCGATGCAAGGGCGGCGGCGCCACACCGCGCGTGCCGGCCGCGGCCGCAGCGGCGACAATGCCCGGCTGGAGGCGCCGTGGCGGCGCGAAAGGACGGGAACGGATGGGCGAGGTGAGCGAACGGGTGCTGCGCTGGATCGGGCCGCTGCTGGCAGTGGCCGCGGTGGCGGCGATGCTGGGCTTCGGCGCGGTGCTGCCCGGCTATCTGCCGTGGTCGCATCCGCTGGCCCTGCTAGGCGCGCGCGGCATCCCGCACGCCTGGGCGTTCAACCTGCTGGCGTTCGTGCTGCCCGGGTGCCTGGCGA
>NZ_AQOJ01000633.1:0-1073 GCF_000364685.1 Xanthomonas sp. SHU 166 | reverse complement strand
CTGGCCGCGCCCAGGCGCGGGGCGCGACCGGAGGCGACCTCGGCCACGTCGGCCACGCGCACCACCATGCCGTTGCGGATGACCACCGGCGCCTGCGCGAGATCGTCGGCGCTCAGCGCCAGGCCGTCTGCGCGCACCACCAGGCCTTCGCCGGCACGCTGCACGAAGCCGGCGCCGGCCTGCACGTTGGCGCGCTGCAGGGCGGTGACCAGGTCGGCCAGGCCCAGGCCGTGCGCGGCCAGCCGCGCCGTGTCCGGATGCACCCCGTATTCCTTGACGTAGCCGCCGACCGTGTCGACGCCGGCCAGGCCGGGGCTGGAACGCATCTGCGGCGCGATGATCCAGTCCTGCACGGTGCGCAGATAGGTGGCGCGCTCCTGCGGCGTGCGCAGCAGTTCGCCGTCCGGCGTGCGGTAGACCGCGCCGGCCTGCCAGCCCGCCGCGCCCGGTCGTGCCAGCCGGGACGGGTCGAACGCGGTGAAGTCCACCGTCCACATCAGCACCTCGCCCAGGCCGGTGGTCACCGGCGACAGCCGCGGCGTCACGCCGTCGGGCAACGCCTCGGCCGCCTCGCGCATGCGCTCGGCCACCTGCTGGCGCGCGAAGTAGACGTCGGTCGCATCGGTGAAGATCGCGGTGACCTGCGAAAAGCCGTTGCGCGACAGCGAGCGGGTCGCGGTCAGGCCGGGAATGCCGGCCAGCGCGGTTTCCAGCGGGTAGGTCACCTGCCGCTCGATCTGCTCCGGGGTCAGGGCCGGCGCCACCGTGTTGAGCTGCACCTGGCGGTTGGTGATGTCCGGTACCGCGTCGATCGGCAGCGTGCCCAACTGGAACAGGCCCACGGCGGCGAGCAGCGCGGCCAGCGCCACCACCAGCCAGCGGTGGCGCACGGCGGTGTCGATGATCAGCTTGAACATGGTCGCCTCCTCAGTGGCCGTGGTCGGCGTCGCCCTTGGCCAGTTCGGCCTTGAGCAGGAAGGCGTTGGCGCCGACGATGCGTTCGTCGCCGCGCAGTCCGCCGAGGATCTCGATGCGGTCGCCGGCGCGCCGCCCGACCAGCACCGGCTGCGCCT
>NZ_AQOJ01000632.1:0-8488 GCF_000364685.1 Xanthomonas sp. SHU 166 | reverse complement strand
GGCTGCGACAGCTGCGGGCCGACGCCGCCGCGGCGGCACTGAGTCGCGTCGCCCGTTGCTGGCCGGCGCATCGCTTGTGCGCCGCACATGCGCGTCGCGATGGCGGCGACTATCCTATGCCGATGACCAGCCCATTCCAGTTCTCCCGCCGTGCGCAGGTGCTGACCAGTTCGGCGATCCGCGAAATCCTCAAGGTCACCGAACGGCCTGAAGTGATCTCCTTCGCCGGCGGCCTGCCGTCGCCGGACACCTTCCCGGTCGAGCGCATGCGCGAGGCCTGCGACAAGGTGCTGCGCGACGCGCCACAGGCGGCGCTGCAGTACGGCCCGACCGAAGGCTATCTGTTGCTGCGCGAATGGGTCGCGGCGCGGCTGAGCCGCGACGGCGCCCACATCCGTCCCAGCCAGGTGCTGATCACCACCGGTTCGCAGCAGGGCCTGGACCTGCTCGGCAAGGTGTTCATCGACGAAGGCAGCAAGGTGCTGGTGGAAACGCCCAGCTATCTTGGCGCGCTGCAGGCGTTCTCGCTGTTCCAGCCGGCGTTCGCGGCGATGCAGTCGGACGACGACGGCGTGGTGGTGGACGCGCTGGACGATGCGCAACTGGCCGGGGCGCGCTTCATGTACGTGCTGCCGAACTTCCAGAATCCGACCGGGCGGCGCCTGCCGCTGCACCGGCGCCAGGCGCTGGTGGCGCGTGCGGCCGAGGCCGGCGTGCCCATCGTCGAGGACGATCCCTACGGCGAGCTGTGCTACAGCGGCGACACGCTGCCGAGCCTGCTGTCGATGAACCCGGATGGCGCCATCTACATGGGCTCGTTCTCCAAGGTGTTCGCGCCGGGCCTGCGCCTGGGCTACCTGGTCGCGCCGGAGGCGGTGCACGCCAAGCTGGTGCAGGCCAAGCAGGCGGCGGATCTGCACACGCCCTCGTTCAGCCAGCGCATCGTCTACGAGGCGGTGCAGGACGGGTTCCTGGATGCCCACATTCCCGGCATCCGCGCGCTGTACGCCAGCCGTTGCGAGCAGATGCTGGCGGCCCTGGCCAAGTATTTCCCGGCGCAGGTGCGCTGGAACCGCCCGGCCGGCGGCATGTTCATCTGGGTCGAACTGCCGGAGGGCATGGACGGCGGCGCGCTGCTGAGCAAGGCGATCGAGCGCAACGTGGCGTTCGTGCCGGGCGCGCCGTTCTTCGCGGTCGCGCCGCAGCGCAATACCCTGCGACTGTCGTTCGTGACCGTGCCGGCCGAACGCATCGAGACCGGCGTGCGCATCCTCGGTGCGCTGCTGCAGGACGAGGTCGCTGCGCACCGGCGGGCGACGGCCTGAGTCCGGCGTCGCCTCCGTCGATGACGTCGTCCGATGCCGCCGTCGCGTCCTGGACCATCGACGCGGTCCTGGTCGGCCGCGCGCAGGCGTTCACCCGCCCAGGCAGCCGCAGCGCGATCGACAAGCGGCCCCAGGACGGACGCCTGCGCATCGGCCCGGAGGGGCTGGAGCTGGACGAGCAGGGCGACCGCCGCGTGCATGGCGGCCCCGACAAGGCCTTGCACCATTACCCGCGCGATCACTACCCGGCCTGGCGCGAGGAACTCGGCGCGCATGCCTTGCTGGATGCGCCGGGTGCGTTCGGCGAGAACCTCAGCAGTAGCGGGGTGACCGAAGCCGACCTGTGCCTGGGCGACAGGCTGCGCCTGGGGACGGCCGTGGTCGAGGTGTCGCAGTCGCGGCAGCCGTGCTGGAAGCTGTCCGACCGCTTCGGCGTGCCGGCGCTGGCGCGGCGCGTGCAGGACAGCGGCCGCACCGGCTGGTACTACCGCGTGCTGCAACCCGGCGAGGTCGCCGCCGGCGACAGTCTGTTGCTGCTGGAGCGTCCGTATTCGCAGTGGCCGCTGGCGCGGCTGGTCGGCCTGCTGTACCGGCGCGAGATCGACCCGGCGCAATTGCAGGAGGTGCTGGCGCTGCCGCTGGTGCCGAACTGGCGCACCCTGTTCGAGCGGCGCCTGGCGCAGCGTGCGGTGGAGGATTGGGACAAGCGCCTGTTGGGGCAGGCGGCGGCCGAGTAGGGCGGTTGATCGATCCGGCGAGCGTGCTCCCCCCTTGGCGGGAGTGGTGGCGTCGACAGGTGCATGCCCGATTGGGTGGGTGCAATGCGTCGGGGCTGAAGCCCCTCCCACAGGGGGTGTCCGATCGGCTGCGATGTCTCTTGGCAGGTGCCAGGTGCCTCGCCCGGCGGCTTTTTTGTCGCTTCCAGTGCCGCCACGCCCCTGTGGGAGGGGCTTCAGCCCCGACGAGGGAAGCATCGCCACGTCCGAGGTGGCGCGTGGGACGCTTGCGTCTCGGGCGCGCGCGCCCTCTGTCGCACCCGCGCGCAAACCGCTAGCCTTGTGCCGATGACGACTTCTCCGCTGCGTGTGTTGATCCATGGTGCGTCCGGCCGGATGGGCCAGGCGTTGTTGCGGCTGGCCGCGCAGGACCCGGCGCTGCAAGTGGTGGCCGCGGTGGTGCGGCGCGCGCCGGCGCAGCGGGTGATCGACGGCGTGCCGTACTTCGCCGCAGCCGAACTGGGCGGCGTGCCGGCCTTCGACGTGGCGATCGATTTCAGCCTGCCGCAGGGCTTCGACCCGGTGCTGGCCCTGTGCACCGCGCGCGGTGCGGCGCTGGTGTCCGGCACCACCGGACTGGAGGACGCGCAGCGGCAGGCGCTGGCCGCCGCCGCCGAACGCATTCCGCTGATCTGGGCCTCGAACTTCAGCTTGGGGGTGGCGGTGCTGCACGATCTGGTCGAGCGCGCCGCCGCGGCGCTGCCGGGCTGGGACTGCGACATCGTCGAATCCCACCACGTGCACAAGCAGGACGCGCCCTCCGGCACCGCGCTCACCCTCGGCGACGCGGCCGCGCACGGCGGCGCCACCCCGCGCTACGCCAGCCTGCGTGCCGGCGACATCGTCGGCGAACACCTGGTGCAGTTCGCCGGACTCGGCGAGCGGGTCGAACTGGTGCACCGCGCCAGCAACCGCGACATCTTCGCCCGCGGCGCGTTGCATGCCGCCGCGCGCCTGCCGGGGCGCGCGCCCGGGGCCTATCAGCTGCGCGACCTGCTCGGCTGAACGCGGTTTTCACATAAACGGCTGGCGCGGACCGCCCCGCGCCGGTACAATTCTCGCTCGCCTGTTACCCATCGCCACGGACCCGGAGAAGCGCCGAGTCCGCGGTTTCTTGCAGCCTGCAAGTTGGTGGGGCAGGGTTCCTCTCTCCCCAAGGCGAACCCCGTGACTCAACCCGCAATCCTTGTCCTTGAAGACGGCACCGTGTTCGAGGGCGAATCCGTAGGCGCTGCCGGCCTGTCCGTCGGCGAAGTGGTGTTCAACACCGCCATGACCGGCTACCAGGAGATCCTCACCGATCCCTCCTACGCCCGCCAACTGGTCACGCTGACGTATCCGCATATTGGCAACACCGGCTGCACCGACCAGGACGACGAGGCCGCCCAGGTCTGGTCCGCCGGCCTGATCGTGCGCGACGTGCCGCGCCGCCCCAGCAACTGGCGCAACCAGGTGGCGTTGCCGGACTGGCTGATCCAGCGCGGCGTGGTCGCCATCGCCGGCATCGACACCCGCAAGCTGACCCGCATCCTGCGCGAGAAGGGCTCGCAGAACGGCGCGCTGATGGCCGGTGAGGTCAATGTGGACACCGCGCTGGACGCGGCGCGCAAGTTCCCGGGGTTGAAGGGCATGGATCTGGCCAAGGTGGTCTCCACCGACAAGTCCTATCCCTGGCGCGACGGCCAGCTCGACCTGGACAGCAACGCCTTCGTCACGGCCGAGCCCAAGTTCAAGGTCGTCTCCTACGACTACGGGGTCAAGCACAACATCCTGCGCATGCTCGCCGAGCGCGGCTGCGAGGTGACCGTGGTGCCGGCGCAGACGCCGGTCGCCGAGGTGCTGGCGATGAACCCGCACGGCTTGTTCCTGTCCAACGGCCCCGGCGACCCGGCGCCGTGCGACTACGCGATCGCCGCGATCAAGGAACTGCTGGCGCGCAAGATCCCGACCTTCGGCATCTGCCTGGGCCACCAACTGCTGGCGCTGGCCGCCGGCGCGCAGACCCTGAAGATGGGCCACGGCCACCACGGCGCCAACCATCCGGTGCAGGATCTGGACAGCGGCCGGGTGATGATCACCTCGCAGAACCATGGTTTCGCGGTGGACGAGGCGACCTTGCCGGCCAACGTGCGCGTCACCCATCGCTCGCTGTTCGATGGCAGCAACCAGGGCATTGCGCTCACCGACGCGCCGGCCTTCAGCTTCCAGGGGCATCCGGAAGCCTCGCCGGGCCCGCGCGACGTGGCGCCGCTGTTCGATCAGTTCGTGTCGCTGATGCGGGACCCGGGACCCGGGACCCGGGGATCGGAAAAGGCCGCGTAATGGCGGTCTCCCATTTCCGGGATCTCGAAGTCTGGCAACTGTCCATGCAGCTCGCCGAAGCAGTCTATTCGTTCACAGCGTCATTGCCGCACGTCGAGCGTTACGGATTGACTTCGCAGCTGCAGCGTTCCGCGGTATCGATTCCTTCAAACATCGCTGAAGGCAACGCACGCGGCGCCACACGGGACTATGCGCGTTTTGTAGCGATCGCAACGGGATCGTGCGCCGAACTACAAACGCAGTTGTTGCTGGTCGAGCGGCTTGGGATGGGCAAACACGAAGAACTTAGCGTTGTGCTGCAGCTCTGCGAGCGCGTCAGCCAAATGCTTTCCAGATTGCAACAATCATTGCAGCGTCGGCTTGAATCCGGGTCCCGGGCCCCGGGTCCCGGGTCCCGCATTTCCGAGAACGTCGAGGATTATTGAACCATGCCACGTCGCACCGACCTCCAAACCATCCTCATCATCGGCGCCGGCCCGATCGTCATCGGCCAGGCCTGCGAGTTCGACTACTCCGGCGCGCAGGCGTGCAAGGCGCTGCGCGACGAGGGCTACCGCGTGGTGCTGGTCAACAGCAACCCGGCCACGATCATGACCGACCCGAACATGGCCGACGCCGTGTACATCGAGCCGATCAACTGGCAGACGGTCGAGAAGATCATCGCCAAGGAAAAGCCTGACGCGCTGCTGCCGACGATGGGCGGGCAGACCGCGCTGAACTGCGCGCTGGACCTGGCCGACCACGGCGTGCTGGAGAAGTACGGCGTCGAGCTGATCGGCGCCAAGCGCGAGGCCATCCGCATGGCCGAGGACCGCGAGCTGTTCCGCGTGGCGATGGGCGAGATCGGCCTGGAATGCCCGAAGGCGGCAGTGGCGCACACCCTGGAAGAGGCGCTGGAGATCCAGGCCACGGTCGGCTACCCGACCATCATCCGCCCCAGCTTCACCCTCGGCGGCAGCGGCGGCGGCATCGCCTACAACCGCGAAGAGCTGATCGAGATCGTCGGCCGCGGCCTGGAACTGTCGCCGACCAGCGAAGTGCTGGTCGAGGAGTCGGTGCTGGGATGGAAGGAGTTCGAGATGGAAGTGGTCCGCGACACCGCGGACAACTGCATCATCGTCTGCTCGATCGAGAACCTGGACCCGATGGGCGTGCACACCGGCGACTCGATCACCGTGGCACCGGCGCAGACCCTCACCGACAAGGAATACCAGCGCCTGCGCGACGCCTCGATCGCGGTGCTGCGCAAGATCGGCGTGGACACCGGCGGTTCCAACGTGCAGTTCGGCATCAACGCGCAGACCGGCCGCGTGGTGGTGATCGAGATGAACCCGCGCGTGTCGCGCTCCTCGGCGCTGGCCTCCAAGGCCACCGGCTTCCCGATCGCCAAGGTCGCGGCCAAGCTGGCGGTGGGCTACACCCTGGACGAACTGAAGAACGAGATCACCGGCGGGCTGACCCCGGCCTCGTTCGAGCCGTCGATCGACTATGTGGTCACCAAGATTCCGCGCTTCGCCTTCGAGAAGTTCCCGCAGGCCGACGCGCGCCTGACCACGCAGATGAAGTCGGTGGGCGAGGTGATGGCGATGGGCCGCACCTTCTCCGAATCGCTGCAGAAGGCCCTGCGCGGCCTGGAGACCGGCAAGATCGGGCTGGACCCGACCGGGCTGGACCTGAGCAGCGAGGACGACCTGGCCACGCTCAAGCGCGAGCTGAAGGCGCCCGGTCCGGAGCGCCTGTTCTACGTCGCCGACGCCTTCCGCGCCGGCATGAGCGTGGAGCAGGTACACGCGCTGTCGTTCATCGATCCCTGGTTCCTGGACCAGATGGAAGACCTGATCGCGCAGGAAGCGCAGCTGGCCGCCGACGGCCTCGGCGCGCTGGACGCCAAGCGCCTTCGCACGCTCAAGCGCGCCGGCTTCTCCGATGCGCGTCTGGCCGAGCTGTGCGGCACCAACGAGGCCGCGGTGCGCGCGCTGCGCCGCGCGCACAAGGTGCGCCCGGTATACAAGCGCGTTGATTCGTGCGCGGCGGAGTTCTCCACCAGCACCGCCTACCTGTACTCGACCTACGAGGACGAGTGCGAGGCCGCGCCGAGCGACCGCGACAAGATCATGATCCTCGGTGGCGGCCCCAACCGCATCGGTCAGGGCATCGAGTTCGACTACTGCTGCGTGCACGCGGCGCTGGCGCTGCGCGAAGACGGCTACGAGACCATCATGGTCAACTGCAATCCGGAGACCGTGTCCACCGACTACGACACCTCCGATCGCCTGTACTTCGAGCCGCTGACCCTGGAAGACGTGCTGGAGATCGTCGAGCTGGAGCAGCCCAAGGGCGTGATCGTGCAGTACGGCGGGCAGACCCCGCTGAAGCTGGCGCGCGCGCTGGAGGCCAACGGCGTGCCGGTGATCGGCACCTCGCCGGACTCGATCGACCTGGCCGAGGACCGCGAGCGCTTCCAGCAACTGGTCGACAAGCTCGGCCTGAAGCAGCCGCCGAACCGCATCGCCCGCAACGCCGACGAGGCGCTGGTGCTGGCGCGCGAGATCGGCTATCCGCTGGTGGTGCGCCCGAGCTACGTGCTCGGCGGCCGCGCCATGGAAATCGTCTACGGCGAATCCGACCTGGCGCGCTACGTGCGCGACGCGGTCAAGGTCTCCAACGATTCGCCGGTGCTGCTGGACCGCTTCCTCGACAACGCGGTGGAAGTGGACGTGGACATCATCGCCGACCACAGCGGCCAGGTACTGATCGGCGGCGTCATGGAGCACATCGAGGAAGCCGGCGTGCATTCGGGCGATTCGTCCTGCTCGCTGCCGCCGTACTCGCTGTCGCCGGCCACCCAGACCGAGCTGCGCCGCCAGGTGGTCGAACTGGCCAAGGCGCTGAACGTGGTCGGGCTGATGAACACCCAGTTCGCGGTGCAGGTCAACGATGCCGGCGACGACATCGTCTACCTGCTGGAAGTGAATCCGCGCGCCTCGCGTACCGTGCCGTTCGTGTCCAAGGCGATCGGCGTGCCGCTGGCCAAGATCGCCGCGCGCTGCATGGCCGGCAAGACACTGGCCGAGCAGGGCGCGCTGAAGGAGATCGTGCCCGACTACTACTCGGTGAAGGAGGCGATCTTCCCGTTCGCCAAGTTCCAGGGCGTCGATCCGATCCTCGGCCCGGAGATGCGTTCCACCGGTGAGGTGATGGGCGTGGGCCGCAGCTTCGGCGCGGCGTTCGCGCGTGCGCAGGAAGCCGGCGGCATCAAGGCGCCGCCGCTGGGCAAGGCCTTCGTGTCGGTGCGCGATCCGGACAAGCAGCGCGTGCTGCCGGTGGCGCAGGCGCTGGTCGAGCGCGGCTACACCCTGGTCGCCACCCGCGGCACCTGCGCCTGGCTGCAGCAGCACGGTCTGCAGTGCGAGCAGGTGAACAAGGTCGCCGAGGGTCGCCCGCACATCGTCGATCTGATCAAGAACGGCGAAATCGTGTATATCGTCAACACCACCGAGGGCCGGGCGGCGATCTCCGACTCGTTCTCGATCCGCCGCGAAGCCCTGCAGCATCGCGTCACCTATTCGACCACGGTCGCCGGCGCGCGTGCGCTGGTGCATTCACTGGAATTCCGCGGCACCGGTCCGGTCTGGGCGCTGCAGGAACTGCACAAGGAGCTGGAAGCGTGAGAGCCCCGATCACCATGCAAGGCGCGCAGCGGTTGCGCGAGGAACTGGATCACCTGAAGTCGGTCAAGCGTCCCGAGGTCATCACCGCGATCGCCGAGGCGCGTGCGCACGGCGACCTCAAGGAGAACGCCGAGTACCACGCCGCGCGCGAGCAGCAGGGCTTCATCGAAGGCCGCATCAAGCAGCTGGAAAGCGAGCTGTCGCACGCCGAGGTCATCGACGTCAGCAAGCTGGCGGTCGGCAGCAAGGTGGTGTTCGGCGCCACCGTGACCCTGGCCGATGTGGAGACCGACGAAGAGAAGCGCTACCAGCTGGTCGGCGACCTCGAAGCGGACATCAAGCTGGGCCTGATCGCGATTTCCTCGCCGCTGGCGCGTGCGCTGATCGGCAAGAT
>NZ_AQOJ01000631.1:0-6048 GCF_000364685.1 Xanthomonas sp. SHU 166 | reverse complement strand
CTTCTCCCATCGGGAGAAGGTGCCCCGAAGGGGCTGATACGGCGCTAGCGCTTCGAATCCGGCAAGGTGCTGATCGCAAGCCGCCAGGACGGCGTGCCGTGGCCGAGGTGTTGGGCTATGCCGGCACAAGCAGGATCGTAGGCCGCCGCAAGCACCAGCAGCGGCACCGCGCCCTCGGCCGCGTACGGTGCACCGATCACGTGGCCCGCTTCCCCGTTGTCCGAGCGCGCCTTGTCGAACGGCACCTGGCTGCCGACGAACTCCGCGTGGCTGCGATCGCCGCGCAGATACGGCAGCAGCCAGTCGACGCTGCGCGCCAGCGATGCGCCGTTCGGTGCGCGCCAGTGGTACAGATCCTCGCCGCGTTCGGAGAACAGCAGTGCCAGCGTCACCAGCGGACGCAGGTCGTAGACGTGGTAGGACAGCGCATCGCGCTCGACGAAGTCGATGCTGCGGCCGTCGGGCAACAGGTTGTCTGCGATCTGCTGACGAAAGCCGGTGCGGGCGTAGTCCAGTAGCCGGGTGTCGTCGAGCGCGGCGCCGATCATGCCCACGGTCTTCAGCCGATGGCTGTGCCAGTTGTTGGTGGCGGTCTTGCGCTTGAGATCGCGCGAGCCGATTTCGGCATCGGCGATCTTTCGCATCCATGCATCGATAGCGCGGCGCTGCGCGTCCGGCAGCGCCGGGCGGACGATGCGGTAGGCGAAGATCGCCGGTTCCAGCCCGGTCTCGTCGATCGGGTTGCCGTTGGGCACATTGTGCGCGGCCCATTGCGCGAGCTGGTCGCCGGCGGCCAGTGCGTCGGCGCGCTCGCCGTCCAGGGCGTAGCGCAGCGCCAGCGCCTGGATGCGCGGCATGTCGCCCAGGCTGGTTTCGGTCGCCGCCTTCACTGGATCGCCGCGCAGGCGGCCGCCGGTGCTCAGCGTCTCGAGCGGATGTGCGCCCTGCGCGCGTGCCGCATCGGCCAGTCGGGCCTGCGCCGCCTCGACCTGCCGCCAGGCCGGATCGGTGGCAGCCGACGCGTGCAACTGCTGCCATTGCTCCGCGGTCGGCCACAGCCGCTGCACCGCGGCGGCTGGCGTGCTGTGGGTCAGCAGGAGTCCGGCAAGCACCACGCCGAGAACGGCGTGCGATGAGCGAAGCATGGCGATCTCCGGAAGCGCTGGCGAGCGTTGTCAACGCGACTGTAGGCGCGATGCGGTGAACGCCGGATGGCCCGAGTCCGGGAGCACGGTCGCCCGCATGCGCTCGCCGATGTGCGGATGGCGACGGGTCGTATCGGCGCCAGCGCGGCGTCACGCGCGCGCGGCTGGCAATGCCTGACAACGCGCTAACCTCCCAGCTTCCGCCGGTGAGGGCGCTTCGCGTTGCGTACCCTCACCCCAACCCCTCTCCCGACGGGAGAGGGGCTTTTGCGTTCCCTTCTCCTCCCCGGACCACGGCCTGCTTTTCGGGGGAAAGGTTCCGAAGGGGACGAGCGGCCGAGCGATGTCGTGCCCAACCGGCCGCAACCACGCTCCGACTGTCCTATCGCGCCCGATCCAGCAGCCACAGTTCGACGCGCTCGTTGCGCGCCTTGGCTACGGCGTCTTCGCCGCCGATCAGCGGATGCAGTGCGCCGAGACCGCGTACCCGTTCCACGGCGACACCGCGTTGCACCAGGTAGGCGGCGACGACGTCGGCGCGGTCGTTGCTGGCGATGGTCGGGTACAGCCGGTTGGCGCTGTCCGGCGTGGCGAAGCCGATCACCGCCAGGGCGCGGCCGTGCATCGCCGGCTGTTGCATGAAGGCGACCAATCGGTCGAGATCCTGGGCGCTGCGCGCTTCGTACATGCCATTGAGCGACTGCAGGCTGAAACGCAGCGTGGTGGTCAGGCGCCGGGCGCCGGTGCTGGCCTGCGCATAGCTAGCGTCCGCGCGGGCAGCGGTGGTGCCGCTCTGCGGCGTGGCCGGATCGACGTCGATCGCCATGGAAATCGGGCCAAGCCGGCGCACCAGCTGTTGCGCCTGCGGACCGAGGGCGTACAGGGCCAGGCTGCGGCCGAGCGCCGACATCATCTGGCCGCCGTACAGGCTATAGCGCTGGACCAAGGGATAGTCCTCGCCGCGCACGGCTGCTGCCGTCGGGAGCACCGCGATACCGCCGTCGGCGATGGCCAGCGCACGTGTGCCGGCCGGCACCGGCGTGGTCAACCCGACGATCGCCAGTGCGTCGGAATGGCCGACGACGGCGCGTGCCGCCTCGGCCAGGTCGGCATGCAGGACGTTCCCCGGCATGCGCACCGCCGGCAGCCCCAGGCGTTCGCGCAGGAAGTCGTCGAGACCGCCGGGGATGGCACTGCGGTGCAGCGCGATCGGCAGGTCCGCGCCGCCGAGTTGCGACCAGCGCGTGGTCCGGCCGCTCAGGATGTCGCGCAGCTGCGCGACGCTCAGCGTGGCGATGGGGTTGTCGGCGGCGACCAGCACCCGCGCGCCATCCAGGGCGACGACGAACTGTTGGTCCGGCGAGCCCAGGTCGCCGAGTTGCCAGGCGGCCTCGCGTTCGCGCGCATCGGGCTGACGCGCCAGCATCGCCAGCTCGGCGTCGCCATGCACCAGGTCGGCGATGCCGGCGGCCGAGCCGGTGCCGGCGATCTCGACCACCAGCGGCGCATCGTCGCGCACCGCGGCGATCTCCAGCGTCGTCGCATCGACGCGACGACGTTGCAGTTGCCGGTAGCCCATGCTCTGCAGCCAGGCTTCCACCAGCGCCGGCATCAGCCGCGCGCCGAGGCTGTTGGAGCCGTGTACGCGCAAGCGCTCGGCCGGTTGCGCGGACGCGGACGGCAGCGCGCACAGTGCTGCTGCGCCGAGCAGCAGCAGGCGCAGGGTGAAACGCAACATGGGATCCCCCCTGGGATCTGGACAGGCGCGGCAGTGTTGGCGATCGGCGTGACATCGCAGTGACTGTGCGCATGGTCACGCACGACAACGCGGCGTCGCGGCGTGTCCTGTCGGCGGTCCGCTCTCTACGCGATCGCGCGCGTCGAAAACCTCAGGCCGAACCGAGCCGGCGTGCGGCGGCCTGCGCCCAGCGCGCGGCGATCGCCGGCGAGGTGATGCACACGGCGCTGTCGGTGACCGTGGTGACCGCGCGTTCCAGCAACTGGATGTCGGCTTCGTGCTGCCGCGCGACATGCGGATCCTCGAAGAAGATCGCGCGGTGGCAGCGCCGTTCCAGCACGCGATCGGCGATCTGCGCGTCGCCGCCCATCGGGCCGCTCTGATAGCGGTGCACCCACGCCTGGCCCTGCGGCCAGCCGCGACTCCAGGCCAGTTCGTTGAGCCGCTGCCCGGTGGTGCCGGTGGCCACGCGCTCGGCGAAGCGAGACAGCAGATCGAAATGTTCGCTGGCGAAGGCCAGCATCTGCGGTTTCATCGCATCGTGCGCGATCAGCGCCAGGGTCTGCCGCTGCAGCGCGTACAGATCGTCGGCGCCGGCGTCGGCGGCCAGCCCGGCGTGGACGCGCTCCATCTCCACCCAATCGCGGGCGCTGGCCACGGTGGAAATGAACGGCTTGCCGTGGATCACGCACTGGCGCTTGAGCGCGATCGCCTCGGGGAAGATCGAGGACGGGTCGACCGGATCGATCAGGTAGATGGCGCCGTCGAGGGTCCGTTCGGCGCCTTCCAGTCCGACGACTTCGGCCACCAGCTTCATCAGTCCGCCCTCGCGGCCGAACGGGTAGCGCTTGAGGCCGGCATGGCCGGCCAGCAGACCGGCTCGGATGATCGCCTCGTGGGTGCGGCCGACCGCGTGCAGGCCGAGCTGCAGCTCGCGGATGCCGGCCTCGCTGGCGCGCAGCCAGCGGAACAGCGCGGCATCCTTGCCCTGGTGGTGCAATCGGTTGGCGGCCAGGCCCAGGCGCATGCGTCGATCCCTGCGGAAGAGGTGCGACAGTCTGCGCCTGATCGCGGTGTCGACTCAATCGCCGCGCGATCGCCGGGCCGCTGCTGCGGGTGCCGGCCCTGGCGCTGTCACTGCGTGACCTGCTGTGCGCGCACCGCCAGCACGTTCATCTGCGGCTTGTCGGCGCCGCTCTTGTCCGGCTGCAGGTTGAACGCATAGTCGCTGCGCCACCACGCGCCGCCGGCCCAGGCGGTCCAGCCCAGCCAGACGTCGCCGTTGTCGTGGACGTAGCCGAGCATGGTGTCCAGCGCCGCCAGGCAGGTGGGATCGCTGCTGCCGCCGAACTCGCCGAGGAAGCCGCGATAGCCGTTGGCGCGCAGCCATTGGGTGAACCCTTGCAGGCGTTCCGCACCGATGCTGGTGCTGACGCAGGCGGCGCTGGTGCCGGAGGAGTCGGGATCCAGGTACTGATGCACTTCGAACGCCAGGTTGCCGGCCGGGTCGTGGACCGTCAGCAATCCCTGCGCGTTGGACACGCCGTACCAGGTGCTGTTCCAGCTGTGCGCGCCGCTGAAGGCGGTGCCGGGCACCAGGATCAGGTTGTCGGCGCCGGTGCCACGGATCGCATCGATCGACGCCTGCGCGATGGCCGCCCAATCGCCGGAGGCGAGGCCGTTGGGCTCGTTCATCAGCCCGAACGCCACGCTGCCGTCGTTGCCGAACACCAGCGCCAGGCGCCGCCACAGATCGGCCAGCGCCGCCGCCGGCACCGCGTCGCCGCCGATGCGCACGCCGTCGTACTTGGCGTAGTTGTGCACGTCCAGAATCAGGTGCAGGTTGTAGCGCCTGGCGCGTTCGACCGCGGTGCGCAGCGCGTCGAGTTGCGCGGTGTCGAGCGGGCCGTTGGCCTGCGGCTGCAGTCGCTCCCACAGGAACGGCAGGCGCACGATGTTCATGCCCTGCGCCGCGGTGTACGCGTAGTCGGCGTCGGTGGGATACACATAGTCCTTGAACAGCACGCCGGGCTTCTTCGCCGAGTTGAACTCGGCACCGGCCAGGTTGATGCCGGCATAGCGCAGCGTCTGCTGCGCGTGGGCGAACGGCGCGCAGGCGGCCAGGAGCAGGCACAGCGCGGCACGCTGCCGCCATTGCGGGGAGCGGAAAAAACGGGAACTGCGTGGCATGACGGATCCTTCGTGGGGAAAGAGCGGCAGGCGCCGCCGCGATGCGGCGTGCGCGGCCGTGCACCACGCTGCAACCGCCATGCCAGAGCGATCGTGGTCATCGGAAATATGCGACGCATTGCACGTCGCACGCCATGCGGGCACCTTCAATCACCTGCTTGCGTACAACCCGGCGGATGTACGTCGCTCTGTAGGAGAGGCTTAAACCCGCAACGGCGCGTGCCCAGGCAAAAGCCCGCTGCCACTGAGCCGGTGAAAGGGCGCGCGCCGTCCCTCGCAGAACATGTCACGACGTGACTTGGAGGTGCCTAGTTGTCGGCGTGCGCCACGGCGTTGTCACGCATGGCGCCGCGCTCAGCGCGTGATGCGCTGCGCCCAGGGCGCGAGGATCGCCATCTGCGGACGGTCGTGGCCGTCGGCGTCGGGTTGCACATTGAACGGATAGTCGGCGCGCCACCAGGCGCCGCCGGCCCAGTAGCTCCAGCCCAGCCACAGCGTCGGGTGCTGCGCGATGTCGGCCAGCATGCCGTCCAGCGCGCGCCGGCAGGTGGGAGTGTCGGCGGCAGCGAATTCGCCGAGAAAGCCGAGATGGCCGGTCTGCTGCAGCCAGTCGGTAAAGGCGCGCAGGCGTTGGACGCCGATGTCGTCGCTCACGCAGACCGGGCTGGTGCCGCTGGAATCGGCGTCCAGGTACTGGTGCACTTCGATCGCCACGCGCTGCAGCGGGTCGTGAAGCGTGGCCAGCGCGCTGGCGTTCGAGGAGCCGTCTACCGGCGTGTACCAGCTGTGCGCGCCGGTCCACAGTGCGCCCGGCACCAGGATCAGGTTGCTGGCGCCGGTGGCGCGGATCGCATCGACCGCGGCCTGCGCGGCGGTGGCCCACGCGGCCGGGGTGATGCCGTGCGGCTCGTTCATCAGCCCGAACACCACCGCATTGTCGCTGCCGTAGGCGCGTGCCAGACGCTGCCACAGGTC
>NZ_AQOJ01000630.1:0-10496 GCF_000364685.1 Xanthomonas sp. SHU 166 | reverse complement strand
CAGGCCGCTGCTGCCGATGAGGCGGCCGTCGCGGCGCGCGTAGTTGTGGATGTCCACGATCACGTACATGCCCTGCGCCTTGGCCTGCTGCACGGCGTCGTCGATCAGCGCCAGTTGCGCGGCGTCGAGCGGGCCGCGCGGTTGCGGCTGCAGGCGTTCCCAGCGCACCGGCAGGCGCAGCAGGTTCATGCCCTTGCCGGCGAAGTAGCTGTAGTCGCTGCTGCGCGGATAGGTGTAGTCCACTCCGACGATGCCGGGAATCTTCGAAGGCGCGATCTCGGCACCGGACAGGTTGACGCCGGCGAAGCGCAGCGCCTCCCGCGCCTGCAGCGACGACAGTGGAACGGATAGGCACAGCAGCAGCGCGGCACGCCAGGCGTGCCGCGACCGCCGCCGCAAGGTGCGCGCGATCATGGTGAGTCTCCTTCGGCATCAGAGGGGGAACCCGGCCGAGGAGATGCCAGACCGGGCTGATGACTACGGTGTGCGGACACCGTAGTGCATTGCCGAGGATGAGGCGATGCGCTGCGTGCGCGCATGCATGGATCTGTGCGGCGATTGGCAGCGCGAACCGGTACTGGATCGCGCTGCATGTGCTATGCCAGGCGTGCGCGTCGCACACGTTGCATGGCGTGTTGCCGCGTTGCCGACACGCGGCGCCGGCAGCGACGGCTCACCTCTTGCCGGTGATCTCGCGCGCGTACTTGGACAGGATCTCCATCTGCGGCTTCTCGCTGCCGTCCTTGCCGGGCTGCACGTTGAACGGATAGTCGGGCTTCCACCACGCACCTGCGGCCCACCAGGTCCAACCGAGAATCACGTCGTCGTTCTTCTGCATGTAGCTGAGCATGTTCTCCAGCGCCTGATTGCAGGTGGGCGTATTCGCGGTGGCGAACTCGCCGATGAAGCCGACCTTCTTGTTCTCGCGCAACCAGCTGACGAAGCCGGCCAGCTTCTCGGCGCCGGCGGTGGCGCTGACGCACTCGCCCTTGGTGCCGCTGTTGTCGCGGTCCAGGTACTGGTGCGCTTCGAACGCCATGCGGTTGCGCGGATCCTTCAGCGGCTGCAGGGCAACCGCGTTGGGCGTGCCGTAGGCGGTGCTGCGCCAGCTGTGCGCACCGGTGTAGGCGGTGCCCGGCACCAGGATCAGGTTGTTGGCGCCGGCCTTGCGGATGGCGTCGATCGCCGCCTGCGCCGCGCTGGCCCAGTCGGTCGAGGACACCGCGTTGGGCTCGTTCATCAGCCCGAAGATGACGTGGTCGTCGCCCTTGAACTCCTTGGCCAGGCGCCGCCACAGGTCGGCGAACACCTCGTCCGGGGCGCCCTCGCTGCCGACCAGCGCGCCGTTGTACTTGGCGTAGTTGTGCGGGTCCAGGATCAGGTACAGGTGGTTGGCCTTGGCCTGCTCCACCGCCTTCTTCAACAGCGCCAGTTGCGCTTGGTCGAACTCGCCCTTGGCGGTGGGCTGCAGGCGCTCCCACAGGAACGGCAGGCGGATGGTGTTCATGCCCTTGCTGGCGAAGTAGCTGTAGTCGCCGGCGGTCGGGTAGGTGTAGTCCTTGTACAGCACACCGGGCTTCTTGCCGGAATTGAATTCGGCGCCGGACAGGTTGACGCCGGCGTACTTGAGCACGCTGCGGCCTTCGGCGGCGGCGTTACAGGCGACGGTGGCGAGCAGCAGTGCCAGCGGCAGGGAACGCCAGCGCGGGGAACACGACGAGGAAAGCGACATGGGGGAGCTTCCTGGAGTGAAGGGGGAGCGCCGCCCGCTCGGGGGAGTGCGGGACGGCAGGCGCAAGCGTGCAAGGATCGCCCCCGTGATCGCCAGCCTGCACGCACCCGTGTTAGCCCGGCATTCACCTGGCGCGGACACGCTGCGCGCGGACGTCGGCGGCGTCACATCAGGTGCGTGGTGCAACCGTCGGCAGCGGCGTGATCGAGGTCGCGGCCATGCGTCCATCGCCGGCGCGCCAGGTTGGGCGCGTGGCGAAGGAGGAGCGGTGGAGAAGGTATTCGCTAGAGGCCGGCGACGCTACCTGCGCCGCGGCGGTGGTGGCGTTGGAGGCGATCGCTGCCGGCGGCGGTGGTGCCGAGGCGGTAGCGTTCGACGAGGTCCATGCCGAGGCCAGCGCTGGCGCTGGCGACGTTGCTGGAGGCCGGCCGCTCCAGGCGTCCTCCACTCTCGAATGCAGAGCGCAGCGGTTCGGCGATGCTGTCGAAGGTCGCATCGCCCAGTCGAGCAAGTATTGCCGTCGTCGCCGCCGCCGAACTGACCGAACGCTGCAGCAGCCTCGCAGCGTCGCTCAGGCCGCAGCCTGGGTCGTCACCGGCAGGCGGTTGCCGATCCATTCGGCGATGCTGGCCGCGGCATCGCGGCCTTCGGCCACGGCGGTCACCACCAGGTCGGCGCCACGCACGGCGTCGCCGCCGGCGAACAGTTTCGGGTTGGTGGTCTGGTACGGCAGGCGGCCGCTGCCGTCGGGCTCGCTGCCGCCGGCGAGGATGCGGCCGTTGGCGGTGCCTTCCACGCCCTGCGCCGCCAGCCACTCCGGCACGCTCGGCGAGAAGCCGAAGGCGATGATGACCACGTCCGCGTCCAGCAGCGATTCGCTGCCTTCCACCGGCACCGCGGCCTGGCGCCCGCGCGCATCCGGCTCGCCCAGACGGGTCTGCACCACGCGCACGCCGGCCAGGTTGCCGGCGGCATCGGCTTCCACCGCAAGCGGCTGGCGGTTGAACAGGAAGCGCACACCTTCCTCGCGCGCATTGGCCACCTCGCGCGCCGAGCCGGGCATGTTGGCTTCGTCGCGGCGGTAAGCGCAGGTGACCTTGGCCGCGCCCAGGCGGATCGCGCTGCGCACGCAGTCCATGCCGGTGTCGCCGCCGCCCAGCACGACCACGCGCTTGCCGCTCAGGTCGGGCAGCGCGATCTTGTCTTCCCAGCCGGCGATCGGCCGGCCCCAGGGATCGTTGCCGCCGACGATGCGGCTGTTCTGCACCAGGAACGGCAGCGCCGGCAGCACGCCGGGCAGGTCCTGGCCGGGCAGGCCGCCGTCGGTGTAGCGGTAGGCGCCGGTGCCCAGGAACACCGCGTCGTACTCCTCGAGCAACTGCTCCAGGCTCACGTCGCGGCCGATCTCCACGCCCAGGCGGAACTGCACGCCCATGCCTTCGAGCACTTCGCGGCGCTTGCCGATCACGCTCTTGTCCAGCTTGAAGCTGGGGATGCCGAACTGCAGCAGCCCGCCGATCTGCTCGTAGCGGTCGTACACCACCGCCTGGATGCCGGCGCGGGCCAGGCGGTCGGCGCAGCTGAGCCCGGCCGGGCCGGCGCCGATCACCGCCACGCGCTTGCCGGTGGGTTCGACCTGGCTCAGGTCCGGGCGCCAACCGTTGTGCAGGGCGGTGTCGACGATGTACTTCTCGACTGCGCCGATGGTGACCGCGCCGAACTCCTCCAGCGTGCAGCTGCCTTCGCACAGGCGGTCCTGCGGGCACACCCGGCCGCACACCTCCGGCAGCGGATTGGTGCTGTGGCACAGCGCCGCGGCCTCTTCGATACGGTTTTCCTGCACCAGCTGCAGCCACTGCGGGATGGCGTTGTGCACCGGGCACTTCCAACTGCAGTACGGGTTGCCGCAATCCAGGCAGCGCCCGGCCTGGTACTGCGCATCGGCCTTGTCGAACTTGCCGTACAGCTCGTTCCAGTCGCCGGAGGTGCGCAGTTCCACCGGAATGCGCTGCGGCATCTGCCGCGGCAGGTCGAGGAACTGGAAGGCGTGTTTGCGGCTCATGGTGTGGGGAACCGGGAATGGGGAATGGGGAATGGCAAAAGCGAATCTGCGCGCGCGATCGGAAACTGGGGGAGCCGGGCTTTTACCATTCCCGATTCTCCATTCCCGATTCCCGGCGCGCCGCCATCAGGCGGCGCGCCTCAGCGACTCGGTCAACGACTCGATGCTCGCCGCCTTCGGTTTGACCAGCCAGAACTTGCCGACGTAGTCGCGGAATTCGTCGAGGATCTGCTGCGCCCAGATGCTGCCGGTCAGTTCGCGGTGGCGGCTGATCAGCTTGTGCAGGTGCTGGCGGTGGCTCTCGAAGCCTTCGGCGGAGATGCGGTGGATGTCGATCAGTTCGTGGTTGTAGCGGTCGACGAAGTCGCGGTCCACGTCGAGCACGTAGGCCAGGCCGCCGGTGAAGCCGGCGCCGAAGTTCAGGCCGACCTTGCCCAGCACCAGCACGATGCCGTCGGTCATGTACTCGCAGCAGTGGTCGCCGGCGCCCTCGATCACCGCCAGCGCGCCGGAGTTGCGCACCGCGAAGCGCTCGCCGGCGCGGCCGGCCGCGTACAGCTCGCCGCCGGTGGCGCCGTACAGGCAGGTGTTGCCGATGATCGCGGTGCTGCGCGCCTCGAAACGCGCGCCGCGCGGCGGACGCACCACCAGGCGGCCGCCGGCCATGCCCTTGCCGACGTAGTCGTTCGCCTCGCCTTCCAGTTCCAGGTGCAGGCCGCCGGCGTTGAACGCGCCGAAGCTCTGCCCGGCCGAGCCGCGGAAGCGCAGGGTCAGCGGCGCATCGTCCATGCCATGGTTGCCGTGGACGCGGGCGATGGCGCCGGACAGGCGCGCGCCGATCGAACGGTCGGTGTTGTGGATCAGGAAGCGATGGTCGCCGCCGCGCTTGTGCGCGATGGCGTCGGCGAGCAGGCCGTCCATCTGCGTGGCCAGGCTGTCCGGCGATTCGTACAGGCGCTGCGCGGCGCAGTGGCCGCCGTCGTGGCGCACGTCCTTGAGCAGCCGCGACAGGTCCACGCGCACGCCTTCGCGCGGCGAGATGTCCAACTGCTGCAGCAGTTCGGTGCGGCCGACGATCTCGTCCAGCGAGCGCACGCCCAGGTACGACAGCCACTGCCGCACTTCCTCGGCCAGCAGCCGGAAGAAGTTCTCCACGCGCTCGGGCAGGCCGACGAAGTGGTTGGCGCGCAGGCGCTCGTCCTGGGTGGCCACGCCGGTAGCGCAGTTGTTGAGGTGGCAGATGCGCAGGTACTTGCAGCCGAGCACGATCATCGGCCCGGTGCCGAAGCCGAAGCTGTCCGCACCCAGGATCGCCGCCTTGACCACGTCCAGGCCGGTCTTCAGGCCGCCGTCGGTCTGCAGGATGGTGCGCGTGCGCAGGTCGTTGGCGACCAGCGCCTGGTGCGACTCGGCCACGCCCAGTTCCCACGGCACGCCGGCATAGCGGATCGAGCTGACCGGGCTGGCACCGGTGCCACCGTCGTGGCCGGACACGGTGATCAGGTCGGCACCGGCCTTGACCACGCCGGCGGCGATGGTGCCCACACCTGCATGGCTGACCAGCTTCACCGACACCAGCGCACTGGGATTGACCTGCTTGAGGTCGTAGATGAGCTGCGCCAGGTCTTCGATCGAATAGATGTCGTGGTGCGGCGGCGGCGAGATCAGGCCGATGCCCGGCTTGGCGTAGCGCAGCCGCGCGATCAGTTCGTTGACCTTGTGCCCGGGCAACTGGCCGCCTTCGCCGGGCTTGGCGCCCTGCGCGACCTTGATCTGCAGCACCTCGGCGTTGACCAGGTATTCGGGGGTGACGCCGAAGCGCCCGGAGGCCACCTGCTTGATCTTGGACCGCTTCTCGGTGCCGTAGCGCGCCGGGTCTTCGCCGCCTTCGCCGGAATTGCTGCGCCCGCCGAGGCGGTTCATCGCGATCGCCAGCGCCTCGTGCGCCTCCGGCGACAGCGCGCCGAGGCTGATCGCGGCGGTGTCGAAGCGGCGCAGCAGGTCTTCGGCCGGCGCCACCTCGTCCAGCGGCGTCGGCGTGGCCGCGCGCTTGAGCTGCAGCAGGTCGCGCAGGGCCGAGGCCGGGCGCCCGTGCACCGCGGCGGCGTAGGCGTCCCAGTCGGCCTGCAGGCCGCTGCGCGTGGCGCGCTGCAGGGTCAGCACCACGTCCGGGTTGTACATGTGGTACTCGCCGCCGTGCACGTACTTGAGCAGGCCGCCCACTTCCGGCTTGAGCAGATCGTTCCAGGCGCGCGCGGCCAGCTGCCGCGCCTCGGTGTCCAGCCGCGCCAGGCCGACGCCGCCGATGCGCGCGGCGGTGTCCGGGAAGCACAGCGCCACCACGTCCGGATCCAGCCCGACGATTTCGAACAGCTGCGCGCCGCGATAGCTGGCGATGGTGCAGATGCCCATCTTGGAGATGATCTTGGACAGGCCCTTGTAGATGCCCTTGCGGTACTTGCGGCCGATCTGGGTCTGCTCGCCGCCGCTCTTGAGCAGCAGGATGCCGCGCCGGCCCAGGTCGAACAGGGTCTGGTAGGCCAGGTACGGATACACCGCGGTGGCGCCGAAGCCGAGCAGGCAGGCCATGTGGTGCGGATCGCGCGCGGTGCCGGTCTCGATGATCAGGTTGACGTCGCAGCGCAGGCCCACCCGCGAGAGGTGGTGGTGCACCGCGCCGGTGGCCAGCAGCGCATGCGCCATCGGCCGCTCCGGCACCGGGTAGCGGTCGGTCAGCAGCAGCATGACCTTGCCGTCGCGCGCGGCCTGTTCGGCCTCGGCGCAGATGCGCTTGAGCCCGGCTTCCAGGCCTTCCTCGACGCTGTAGGACAGGTCGATCTGCGCATTGCGGGTCAGGTACTGCGGCATCTTCAGCAACTGCCGCAGCTTGCGCTGGCTGAGCACCGGTGAGTTGAGGATGACGTGGTTCACCGTCTCCGGGCCGGCATGGAAGATGTTGGTCTCCTTGCCGAGCTGGGTGGTCAGCGACATCACGCAGTCTTCCCGCAGCGGGTCGATCGGCGGGTTGGTGACCTGGGCGAAGGCCTGGCGGAAGTAGTCGTACAGCGGCCGGGTGTGGCGGCTGAGCACCGCCATCGGGGTGTCGTCGCCCATCGAGCCGGTGGCTTCCTGCTCGGTCTCGGCCAGCGGCCGCAGCACCTGCTCCACTTCCTCGGTGCTGAGCTGGAACAGCTTGTGGTAACTGCGCAGGGTGCGCTCGTCGAACGGCTCCTCGACCAGCGAGGGGTCGATCAGTTCGGTCTGCAGGTAGGTCACGCCCTGCTGCAGCCATTGCTTGTACGGGGCGCGGCCGCGGTTGATGCGGTCGATGGCGTCCGAATCGAGCAGGTCGCCGCGCTTGAGGTCGATGGCCATCATCTCGCCGGGGCCGAGCTTGCCCTTGCGGGTGACGCGCTCGGCCGGCAGTTCCCACACGCCGGCTTCGGAGGCCACCAGGAAATGCCGGTCGGAGGTCAGCATCCAGCGCGCCGGGCGCAGGCCGTTGCGGTCGAGCATGCATGCGGCGTAGCGGCCGTCGCAGGCGACGATGCCGGCCGGGCCGTCCCACGGCTCGGTGTTGAGGCCGTAGAACTCGTAGAAGGCGGCCAGGTCGGCGTCCTTGAACTCCAGCGACTGCGTGGCCGGCGGCACCAGGATGCGCAGCGCTTGCAGCAGGTCCATGCCGCCGGCGACCAGCAGCTCGAGCATGTTGTCCAGGCTCTGCGAATCGGAGCCATGCATCGAGATCACCGGGTCCAGCTCGGCGATGTCGAAACGCGGGGTCTTCCACACCTTGCTGCGCGCCTGCGCCCAGTGCCGGTTGCCCTCGATGGTGTTGATCTCGCCGTTGTGCGCGAGCAGGCGGAACGGATGCGCCAGCGGCCAGCGCGGCAGCGTGTTGGTGGAGAAGCGCTGGTGGAACACGATGGCGCTGGAGGCTAGGTCGTTGCGCTGCAGGTCCGGGTAGAAGGTGCTGAGCTTGTCCGGCAGCACCATGCCCTTGTAGCTGATGCCGTTGGGCGAGAGCGTGGTGACGTAGAAATCGGCGACCTCGCGCAGGCGCTGTTCGGCGCGGCGGCGCGCCAGGAACAGGGCCAGGGCGAACGCGTCTTCACTCTGCTCGGCGCCGGCGTCGACGAACACCTGCTCGATGCGCGGCAGGGTGTCCTTGGCCAGTTGCCCGCACACCGCATCGTCGGTGGGGGTGAGGCGCCAGCCGCACGGTCTCACGTCGACGCGGCGCAGTTCTTCTTCCAGCACCTGGCGGCAGCGCGCGGCGGCATCGGCATCGTCGCGCGGCAGGAACACGTTGCCGGCGGCGAAGCGCGCGCCGACCGCGATGCCGGCCTCGCGCGCCAGCGCGCGCAGAAACGGCTCGGGTTTGCGGATCAGCAGGCCGCAGCCGTCGCCGGTGAGGCCGTCGGCGGCGACGCCGCCGCGGTGGGTCATGCGCGACAGGGCGGCGATGGCGGTATCCACCAGCGCCCGCGAAGGTTGGTCGTCGAGTTGCGCGACCATGCCGAAACCACAGGCATCGCGCTCGTCTTGGGGGTCGTAGAGCCCGTGGCGGTTGCGGGGGGCCATGTCTGCCTCTGAAAGCGATCCGAAGGAACGCGGCGACACTCGCCCCCGCTCTGTCCTGGAGCGCTTCTTGAGGTCACCGGAATCCCGACTAAAACATAGTTGGTGCGGTGCCGCAATACACCGTTACACCTGCAACTTCAGCGCTGGCGGCGGCGCTGTCGCCGCCGCCGCGCCAGGCGTCCTGGCGGCGCCCCAGCACCTGCCGTTGTGCGTCCCGGGACTGCGTCATTGCCCGGTCATGGACAGACGTCCACTCCCTCGCGCTTCCTTGCCCCGGGCACGCCCAAGGGCGGCGCGACCCGCCTGGGAATGGGGGACAGGCCCTAGCCGCAGCGCACGCCGGTGATCTGGTTCTTCTCGTCGACCTCGATGTTGAGCCGTTCGCCGTTGAACTCCATGGTCACCGCCTGGTTCGGCTTGAGCACGCGCGCGGTCTTGGCGCCGGCATCGCTGCGCGCCTGGTCCAGCAGCGTCGGCGCGAAGGTCTGGCCGACCAGGCCCTGCGCCTGCGAGGCATCGCAGGTGCCCACCGGAGGGGCGTCCGGTGCGTTGGCCGGGTCCGGCGCGGCGGCCTGCTGCGCGGCGGCCTGGGCCTTGGCGCCCACCTGTTCCTGCTCGTCCGGCGGCGGCGCGCCGCAGGCGGCCAGGGCCAGCGCCAGGCAGGCCGTGCCGAGCAGGCCGGCACGCGTGGACGCACGGGAGGAAAGGAGGTTGCTCATCGGGGCTCCTATGGCTGGAGGGAGATGGGGTGAAGCATAGAACGTGTGACGCGCTTTGCGTTGCCGTCGTCTCGCCGGGCGACGGCAGGCGCCGGCGCAGCGCAGGTTCCGGTGGCGACAGGATCGGATACCGCGCGTTCGCCAGGCGTTAACCGGCACGCTGACACGCCTTGCGGGAATGGCTTGAGCCGCGACGCGTGATGACCAAGGCGCGCTGACCACGTCAGGCGTCGGGACTGAAGTCCCTCTCACGCGGACTGCAGCACTTCCGCAGCGGTGGACCGACATGTCGCAGGCGGCGATCGCTCACGCGGCCTAGCCGCGGCACTGCCGACAATCGATGTTCGTGGAACCGGCGGCGCGGGCCGCGGTTCCGGCTTCCGGAGGTCCGATGTCCAACGCGTCCCGTTCCACCGCCGCGGCCGAGGCGGCGCGTGCCCGCCAGTCCCGCCAGGCCGCCAGCAGCGCCGGCCTGGTCTATGTCAGCGATCAGGAGCCGGGCATCGTCCGCCGCCGTGCCGGCAAGGGGTTCGGCTACCGTCTGCCAGACGGCAGCGCGGTGCGCGATGCGGCCACCCTGCAGCGTATCCGCCAGCTGGCGATCCCGCCGGCCTATACCGAGGTGTGGATCTGCACGCGCGACAACGGCCACCTGCAGGCCACCGGCCGCGACGCACGCCGGCGCAAGCAGTACCGCTACCACGCCGACTGGGCGCAGGTGCGCGGCGACGGCAAGTTCGAGCGCATCGTCGCCTTCGGCCAGGCCTTGCCGCGGCTGCGCCGGCGCCTGCGCCGCGACATGTCGCTGCCCGGCTACCCGCGCGACAAGGTGCTGGCGATGGTGGTGGCGCTGATGGCCGAGACCCTGGTGCGCGTGGGCAACGCCGAATACGCGCGCAGCAACCGCTCCTACGGCCTGACCACGTTGCGCAACCGCCACCTGGCGTTCGTGAAGGGCGGGCGCGCGCGGCTGCAGTTCCGCGGCAAGGGCGGCCAGGAGCACGACATCGAGGTCGACGACGTGCACCTGGTCAAGCTGATCCGCGGCTGCCAGCAATTGCCGGGGCAGGCGCTGTTCCAGTACCGCGACGACGACGGCCAGCTGCAGCCGGTGGATTCGGGCGAGGTCAACGATTACCTGCGCGAGGCGATGGGCGAGAGCTTCACCGCCAAGGACTTCCGCACCTGGGGCGGCACCCGCGCCGCGCTGCAGCGCTTGGCCGCGCTGCCGCTGCCGGACACCGGCGGCGAGCGCGCGTTGGCGCAGGCGCAGAACGCGGTGATCCGCGAGGTGGCCGAGGCGCTGGGCAATACCCCGGCGGTGTGCCGCAAGGCCTACATCGACCCGTGCGTGTTCGACGGCTGGCGCTGCGGCCGCCTGCACGGCCTGTGCGAGGGC
>NZ_AQOJ01000629.1:0-4649 GCF_000364685.1 Xanthomonas sp. SHU 166 | reverse complement strand
TGAGTACCACGCCGCCGCGGGCGCGGCGGGCGGGTCCGGCGACGCGGATCAGCCGCAATACACGGTGGTGATGTTGTTGGTCGGGCCGATCTCGACGGTCAGGCGGTCGCCGCCGGTCTCGCGCGCGCCGCGGTTGGCACTGTCCACGCCGCTGGCGGTGGCGCCGTTGTCGCTGACACTGCTCCTCACCACCTGCACCTTGAGACTGTCGCTGTCGACGCGGGCGCGTTCGACGGTCATGCGCGAGGCGGCCAGTCCGACCGCGCCGCGGACCTTGTCGATATGGCACTGGCCGGAGATGACGCCGTCGATCGGCTGCACCTGCGCCACCTGGGTGGTGCTGCAGGCGCCGAGCAGCAGCACGGCGGCGAACGGGGCGAGGTGGGCAAGCGGGTGGCGGATCATGGGGCGTCTCCTTCGATCGATGGCGCGAGCCTGTCGCGGCGCATGTTTGCGCCGCATGAAGAGATCGCGCCGGCGGTTTCACCGGTCGTGGCCGCCGGCGGGGCCAGACTCGGGATTCCCCCAGCAACCGGAGCCGATCATGGCCACCTGCGATGTCTGCGGAAACGACTACGACCAGGCCTTCACCCTGACCCAGGGCGCGCGCAGCGGTACCTTCGATTCGTTCGAGTGCGCCATCCACGCCTTCGCCCCGCGCTGCAGCCACTGCGAGTGCCGCATCGTCGGCCACGGCGTGCAGGCCGGCGAGCGCATGTTCTGCTGCGCGCATTGCGCCCAGCACGCCGGCGTCAGCGGTCTCGCCGACCGCGCCTGAGCGACGCCCGTTCCTTCCCTTCGAGGAGGACTGCGCGATTGCGTCCTCCTCCCGCATCCGGAGTATTGCTGATGGCCTCCCGCAAGCGTCCTGCCGCCACCAAGTCCGCCCCGTCCAAGCGCAGCAGCGCCACGGCGTCGTCCAGCGACAAGACCGTGCAGCAGCAACGCGCGCTGCAGCGCGCGGTCGATGCCGGCGACGCCAAGCCCAAGCCCAAGCGCGCCAAGCCGGGCGACGCCGGCCAGGCCGGGCCACGCAAGCAGCCGCAGCGCATGCCCAGGCAGCACCTGACCAAACCGGGCAACGAGCACGAACTGGCGCTGCAGCCGCGCTTCGAGGCGCCGGAGTACGTGGGCAGCGGCAAGCTGCGCGGCATGAGCGCGATCGTGACCGGTGCCGATTCGGGCATCGGCCGCGCGGTGGCGGTGCTGTTCGCGCGCGAAGGCGCGGATGTGGCGGTGCTGTACCTGGACGAACACGAGGATGCGCAGGTCACCCGCCAGCACGTCGAGAACGAAGGCCGCCGCTGCATCACCATCGCTGGCGACGTGAAGGATCCAGCGTTCTGCGAGGACGCGGTGGCGCAGACCGTCAAAGCCTTCGGCGGGCTCGACGTGCTGGTCAACAACGCCGCGTTCCAGCTGCATTGCGATGCGCTGGAGGACCTGAGCGAGGCGCACCTGCAGGAGACCTTGCAGACCAACATCGCCGGCTATTTCCACATGGCGCGCGCGGCGCTGCCGCATCTCAAGCGTGGTTCGGCGATCGTCAACAGCGGCTCGGAGACCGGGCTGTTCGGCAGCAAGTCGCTGTTGGACTATTCGGCGACCAAGGGCGCGATCCATGCCTTCACCATGGCCCTGGCCAGCCAGTTGCAGCCGCGCGGCATCCGCGTCAACGCGGTCGCGCCGGGGCCGGTATGGACGCCGCTCAATCCCGCCGACAAGCCTGCGGAGGACGTGGCCGAATTCGGCAAGCAGAACCCGATGGGACGCCCGGCGCAGCCGGAGGAGCTGTCGCCGGCGTATGTGTTCCTGGCTTCGCCGATCACCGCCAGCTACATCAATGGCGCGATCCTGCCGGTGATGGGTGGGCCGACGGGCTAGTGGGTGCGTAGGTTGGCGGGTGAGTTGGCTGGCGGTCGGACCCTCACCCCAACCCCTCTCCCGATGGGAGAGGGGCTTTGCTCCTCCTTCTCCCCCCGGGAGAAGGTGCCCCGAAGGGGCGGATGAGGGTACGGTCGCTCGCGTTCAATCTCAGCGAGTCGCTACGCGCTACCCTCACCCCAACCCCTCTCCCGGGGGGAGAGGGGCTTTGCTCACTCCGTTTCGGCCCAGCGCGACAGGTTCTGCTTCAGCGCATCGATGCCGGCCCACGGATCCTTGCGTCGCCGTTTCAGCTTGGCCGGGACGTCGCGCAGCTTGAAGGCGTCGGCGCGGTGCAGTTTGGACAGGTCGCTCCAGGCCAGCGGCATCGCCACCGGGGCGCCGGCGCGGGCGCGCAGCGAATACGACGCCACCGCAGTGGCGCCGCGGCCGTTGCGCAAATAGTCGACGAAGATGCGTTGGTTGCGCAGGCGCTTGCTGGCGGTGGCGAGGAAGCGGTCCGGTTGCGACTGCGCCAGTGCGTCGGCGAAGCCATGGGCGAAGCGCTTGGTCAGGTCCCAATCGCAGCCCGGCGCCAGCGGCACCACCACGTGCAGGCCCTTGCCGCCGGACACGCGCAGGAATGATTCCAGCTCCAGTTGCGCGAGCAGCTTGCGGATGTCGGTGGCGGCGCGCTTGACCTCGGCGAAAGGCACGTCCGGGCCTGGATCCAGGTCGAACACCACGCGGTCGGCCACGTCCGGGCGCTGTGCCTTGGCGCCCCAGGGATGGAATTCCAGGGCGTTGAACTGCACCAGTTCGAGCAGCCCGGCCGCATCCTCGACCACCAAGTACTCGGCCTGGGTTCCGCTTTCTTCCTTCAACCGCACCGACGACACCAGTTCCAATCCGGCGGTGTGGTGCTTCTGGAAGAAGCACGCGCGTTCGGCACCGGCGGGGCAGCGGATGATCGACAGCGGGCGACCGGCGATCTCCGGCAGCAGGTGATCCATCACCGCGCTGTAGTAGTCCCAGACCTCGCGCTTGGTCGCGCCGATGTCGGGGAAGACCACGCGGCCCGGGCTGGACAGGGTCGGCGGCGTGCGCGCGGTGCCCGTGGCCGCGACATCGCGCTTGCTGCGCCGGGGACCGCCGGTCTTGTTCTCGCTCGACTTCGCCGCCTTCGCCACCTTGGTCGCCTTCGTTGTTTTGGCCGTTGCGTCTGCCTTGGCTTTCCTGGCCGCCGGCGTCACCCGCGCCGCCGCCGCGCGCGGTGCCGGTGCGTCGGCATCGCGCAGGTCGGCGATGTCCTTGTCCGGGCGCACCGCCTTCAGCGAGGCCTGGCGCAGCAACTGCTGTCCGCCGATGCCGCGGTAGAACACCTCCACCACGAAGCGCGGCGCGAACCAGCGCGCGCTGCGCAGGTCGGTGTCGGTGGTGGGCACGTGCACGCTGGGCGTGGCGCTGCCGGCCTTGCCGATCAGTACGGTCAGCTCGCGCAGCAGCGCGTCGGAGAAGCCGGAGCCGACCCGCCCGACGTACAGCCAGCCATGTTCGGGATCCGGCCGCGCCAGCAGCAACGCGCCGAAGCCGCTGCGGCTGCCCTTGGGTGCGGTGTAGCCGACCACCGCGAATTCGTCCGAGCGCAACTGCTTGGTCTTGCGCCAGTCGTCGCTGCGGCCGCCGTGGTAGCCGCGGTCGGCGCGCTTGGAGACGATGCCCTCGAAGTGCTGCGCGCCGGCGAGCTGGAATGCGGCTTCGCCGTCGCCGTCGATGTGCGAGCTGAAGGCCAGGCGCGCATCGGCGCCCTGCAGCAGCAGCAGCAGCAGCGCCTTGCGTTCGGACAGCGGTGCGGCGGCGATGTCGATGCCGTCCAGGTGCAACAGGTCGAACAGGGCCAGCGCTAGCGTGCCCTGGCGCTCGCCGGACAGCACTGCCTGCAGCAGGTTGAAGTCCTCCTTGGTCCCCTTGCCGGCGATCAATTCGCCATCCAGCGCCGCCGAGCGCAGACCCAGCGCGGCGATGGCGTCGCGGATCTCGGGAATCCTGTCGGTCCACTCGATCGCGTTGCGCGACCACAGCCGCACCACGCCGTCGGCGACGGTGGCCAGGATCCGGTAGCCGTCCCACTTGATCTCGTGGATCCACTGCGCGCCCTGTGGCGGCGCGTCGCCAAGCCGGGCCAGCTGCGGCGCGAACGGCCCGTCCGGCGCCGCCGCCGACACCGCGCCGGGCAGCGCCTTGGCCAACTTGGCCCAGTTCGGCCGACGGCCCTTGCGCACTGGCGCGGCGACGACCGTGGCCTTGCGCTTGTCCGGTTTGCCGGCGCCGGCGCGCTTGACGTCCTGCGCCGGCGCCGCGGTGACATCGGCCAGCAGGTCGTCTGCCTCCAGGTCGCTGGCGAAGGCGTCGTCCTCCTTGAACAGCAGCCACTGCGGCTGCCGCGCCGGCTTGCCCGAGCGCACCAGGTGCCAGCCGCCCTTGAGCTTGTCGCCGAACAGTTCGAAGCGCAGATGACCCTTGGCCAGTTGCGCTTCTGGATCGTCCGCGCTGCTCCACACGCCGTGATCGAACTGGGCGACGTGGCCGCCGCCGTATTCGCCCTGCGGGATCTCGCCCTCGAACGTGGCGTAGTCCAGTGGATGGTCTTCCACTTCCACCGCCATGCGCTTGACCTTGGGGTCGTAGCTCGGCCCTTTCGGCACTGCCCAGCTCTTCAGCGCATCGCCGACCTGCAGGCGGAAATCGTAATGGCGGCGGCTGGCGTGGTGCAGCTGCACGACGAA
>NZ_AQOJ01000628.1:0-4280 GCF_000364685.1 Xanthomonas sp. SHU 166 | reverse complement strand
GCTGCCCCGCCGGCACCGGCTTGCCCGGCTCCGGTTCGCGGGTCTTGTCGAAGCGGCGCTTGCGGCGGTAGTCGGCGAGGCTCATGACGCGGGCCCGGCCCGCGTCACGTGCGCAGGTGCGCGCGGACCGCCGCGGCGCTGCTGCCCACGGCCTGCACGGCGGTGCGCAGCTCGTCGGCGGACACACCCAGCGCCTGCGTCCAGTCGCGCACTTCGTCGTCTTCGTGGAGGTTGATGCGGTCGCGATCGGGCGAACCGGTGTTGCGGGTGTCGTCGCTCATGCCGATGTCCTGTCCATAAGCCGCTGCGGTCGTGGGGCGCACGCCGCAGAGCGCGGCGGCGAAGTCCGACGGACGCGGCATGCGTCGGCGGACCGGTGCGGAAACTTCTAGTCGCGCCGGCGTGGCATCGCTGTGAACGCCATGTCTGTCCCATGCATGCGCGCCTCCCGCTCAAAACGCCAGCGAGGTACTGAACAACACCTGCCGCGGTGCGCTGCGCTGCAGCGTCTGGTAGTCGCCGGCGAACGCCGAGCCGGCGATGTTGGCGGTACCGATGTTGTGGCGGTCGAGCAGGTTGCTGACGTCAAGGCGCAGTTCCAGGCCGGGTAGCGGGCTGTCGGGCCCCAGCGTGTACGCGGTGTACGTGTTGACCTGCCAGAACGCCGGCACGCGCAGGTCGTTCTCGTAGGTGAAGGGCTGATGCAGGTACTCGGTGCTGGTGGCGCCGAAGCGCCAGTGGCGCACATGCGCCGACAGGTCGCTGACCAGCGACAGTTGCGGATAGCCCGGCTGCGCCTTGCCCTGGATCGGATAGACGTTGCCGTCGACGACCACGTCGCGGTCGTAGACCGAGCGCGCCAGCGCCACCCCCTGGTAGAACTGCAGGTGCGGGGTGAGGTCGACGGTCACGCCCAGGTCGGCGCCGAAGGTGTGCATCTTCGGCATCACCTGCACGGTGTTGACCTGCGCGAACTGGGTGCCGACCGCGGCCGACAGCAGGCGATGGCGGATGTCGCCGTAGAACACGTCCGCGGTGACGGTGGCGCGGTCGAAGCGATGGGTGCCGCCGAGGGTGAGGTTCCAGTCCTGTTCCGGCTGCAGGTGGCGGGCGAGGCGGTCGAACGTGGCTTGGTCGGGGACGGTCCAGGCCGAGGCGGTATAGCCGATGTTGCCGCGCTGGGCGACGCGGAAGCCGTTCATCGCGCTGCCCAGGTCGATGAAGCCGTCGGTCTGCGCGGTCGGGCTCCAGAACAGCGACAGATGCGGCAGGAACGCGCTCTTCGCGCGCAGCGTGCCGGCCGCCGGCCGGTCCGGCGCATCGCCGACACCGCCGCCGCTGGTGCGGAAATCCACCGCCTTGGCGCCAAGGCCCAGCACCAGCGTGTCGCTCAGCGCGATGTCGTCGTGCAGGTACACCTGGCGCGCGCGGGTGGTCCACTGCGAGACGTTGTCGGTCTTGAACGCCGGGCCGTACACATCCCACGGCCCGGTGGTGCGCAGCGGCCGGCCCTGCCCCAGCAGCGGTTCGGTGTACCAGGACGTCGCCGCGTCGGCGCTGCTGTGCTCCTGCCAGAGGCCGGCGCTGAGCGTGTGCCGGCCATGCACATAGGTCAGGCTGAGCAGACCGCCGGTACGCCGCAGGTGCGGCGCCTGCACCTGCTCGGAGAACGGCGCGCCGTTGGGTGAGGGCGTGGTCGGATCGCTCAGCGTGGCGTGGGTGCGGCTGTGCGCGCTGTAGACCTGCACATGTCCGCTGAGCGCGTCGGAGATGCGTAAATCATGCGCGAGCGAGGCGATGCGGTCGTCGGTGACCTGGCCGGTGTCGTACGGCAACAGCCCGGCCAGCGTGCCGCAGCGGTAGACGCCGCAGGATGCGCCGGCGTTCTGCGGCAAGGCGATGGCATAGGCCTTGGCGTAGTCGGGATAGAGACTGTCGGCGCGCCAGCCCAGCTTGCCGAGCATGTCGAAGGACAGGTTGTTGTAGCCCCACATCGCGGCGTGGCTGCCCGACAGGAACACGGTGAACGTGCCCCAGGCCACGTCCTGCGTCGCCTTCAGGTCGCCGCGCAGGAAGCGCTGGGTGCCGCCGCCCTGGTATTTGTCCGCGCCCAGCCGCTGCAGGTCGACCTGCAGCTTCGGGCCGTTGGCGCCGAGCTGCCCGCTCTGCGCGGAGACCGTGGTGACCCGGGTCGCGTCGCTGCCCACGCCCTGCTTGAGGCGCAGGCCGGGCGTGTCCTTGGGTTCGCCCAGGCGGTACTCCAGCGCGCCGCCGTTGGCGCTGCTGGAGAACACGCTTACCGGTGCCGCGCCGGGGCTGACGGTGATGGTGCCGATGGCGTCCGGCACGCCGACGTTGACCACGCTGGTGCCGGTCAACGACAGGAAGCCGCTGTCGTTCAACGGCACGCCTTCGAAGCTGATGCCCATTTCGTTCATGCGGAACCCGCGCACGAACAGGCTGGTGGCGGAGACGTCCAGGCCCAAGCCATCGGTGGCGGTGTAGCTGGCGCCGGGCACGGTTTTCAGCCGTGCTAGGCCGTTGCTGCCGGCGAGGTCGGCGTCCATGTCGCCGGCATTGATGACATAGCGGTTCGGGCCCACCACCTGGGTGGGCGCCACCGCGGCCGCATGCGGCGAGGCCACCACGTCCAGCGCGGACAGCGTGGTCGGCGTGGTGTCGGCGTTGCTGCTGGCAGCCGCCTCCGCGGCGTGCGCCGTGGAGGCGGCGAGGCAGGCGACCAGCGCCGTAGACAACAACGACGGCGCGCACTTGTGCCTGAGGCGATGCGGTGCAGAGATCGGCAGGGCGGCGGCGCGGAGACGGGAGGAGGTCGCGTGCATGGTCGGATCCGGCGTGGAGTGGGGAAGCGGTGGCGCACGCGCGCACCCAGCGCAGGACCGCCTGTTCGCGGCGGCGTCCGGCTGGCTGTGCGTTTGCGATGGAAGAGCGCCGACGGTGTGGCACGGACCCGGGAAGGTGGCGCGCGGCAGGTGCGGCGGCCCGCTCCGGATCGATGGAGGCGAACGGCGCAGCTGCGGCAGCGCGCTTCCCGCGGTGAATACAGCGGCGTGAAGCGATGCGGGAAATTCTTGCATCGCATGTGCGCTTGCACCATTGCGCATTGGTACAGCGCTGCCTGCTGCGCGTATGTGGTGCGATACCTGGGTATAGGGCGCTGGTGCCGCTGCGCGAACGAGGCTGGATCAGCGCCGACGTCTACGGCGAGTGCATGCACGGTGGCGGGGGCGACCTCATGCTGCTGTACGCGTGCGCGAGACATGGGGCCGAATGCTCAGGACCGATGCGATTCCACCGGCAGGCGCCGGGTGCGACTGGCCTCGCGGAGCGGCGCCATCGCCAGGCTTGCAGACGCCTGCCGCCCATGACCTGCGACCTATTGACGACAGTTGTCGTCACGGGTAGCTTTGCCGACACGTGTAGTCATCGGAGTGGGCGGATGCGCCGCAAATCGATCGGGGACCAGGAACTGGCCCTGCTGCAGTACATCGCCGAACACGGCGATGCCAGTGTCGGCGAGGTCGCCGCCGGGTTCGGCGAGGGGCGCGGGCTGGCGCGCTCGACCGTGCTGACCATGATGGAGCGCCTGCGCGCCAAGGCCTATCTGCGTCGCCGCCAGGTGCAGGGCGTGTACCGCTATGCCGCCACCAGCGGCCAGGACGACGTGGTGCGCAGCGCGGTCGGCAGCTTCGTCGAGAAGACCCTGCAGGGCTCGGTCTCGCCGTTCGTGGCGTGGATGTCGCAGCGCGCCGAGGTCAGCGACACGGAACTGGCAGAACTGGAGGCCCTGGTGGCCAAACTGCAATCGCAACGGCGAGAGGACTGAGCCATGCACAGCCTGGTGGGGACGGACGTGTTCGAGAGCCTGCTGTCGCGCCTGCTGGCGACCAGCGTGCAGACGCTGGTGCTGGTCGCGCTGATCTGGGCGCTGTGCCGCTGGCTGCCGACCCTGCCGGCGGCGACGCGTTGCCGGTTATGGTGGCTGGTCGCCGCGCAGAGCGTGCTGGGCCTGCTGTGGGCTGGCGCGGTGCAGTTGCCGGTATTGCCGGCCGCGCCGACGCAGATGGCGGCGGCACCGGCGGCCGTCGCCACGGTGTCGGCGACGCCGGCAGGCGCTGCGATGCCGCGCGTGTCCGCTGCGATGCCTGCGCAGATCAACGTCAACGCCACCGCTGCCACCGCGGCGATCGCCGCACCCCCGGCCACGACATCCCTGGCGGCCTGGCCGTGGGCGCAGGCGCTGGTGGCGCTGTGGCTGG
>NZ_AQOJ01000627.1:0-8174 GCF_000364685.1 Xanthomonas sp. SHU 166 | reverse complement strand
CTGTACGCCGTGCTCGGCCTGAGCCAGTGGCAGGCACGCCTGTCGCCCTCGCAGGCGCGCTGGGCTGGGCCACCCGTGGGCCTGGCGACCGGATTGCTGACCGGCGCCACCGGCGTGTTCGTGTTGCCGGTGCTGCCCTACCTGGTGGCGCTGGATCTGCCGCGGGAGGCGCTGATGCGCGCGCTCGGCAGTTGCTTCGCCGCGGCCACGCTTGCGCTGGCCGCAGCCCTCGTCGCGCACGGGGCCTTCCCCACCCAGGCGCTGGGTCCGTCGTTGCTGGCGCTGCTGCCCACTGCCGTGGGCATGTGGCTCGGAACGCGGCTGCGCCAACGCATCTCCGCCAGTGCGTTCCGCCGCGTGTTCTTCCTGACCTTGCTGGCACTGGGCCTGCACCAGGTGTGGCAGGCGCTGGGCTAGGGCGTGTCATCAATTCCCGAGTATGCCGCGTTGGGTCTGGCAGGCGCGCGGCCGGCGTTGCGTGGCGCAGCGCCTGACTGGCCGTTAGGTCAAGCAGCGCGGCGCCGGCCGCGCGCCTGCCAGGCCCAACCCGAAGGGCCGCGATTGCGCGCGCCCATGGCCGCGTCGTCGCGACGACGCGGGATGTGGGAGCAACCTGATCGCGAAATTACCCTCCTACCGGACAAGCAGAATCCGCCTGCGCGTGGCGGAAACAGCTTGCGAGAGATGCCATGAAGCCGCTTCCACAAAAAACGCGCCACCGCTGGGCGATGGCGCGTTCGGTGTTTCGCGCGACGCTAGCGCGCGGGCTCAGTCGGCCCAACGCCCCGGGCCGGTGGACTGCGGCAGCACCTGCACCGACAGCGGACGGTCCTTCTCCAGCAGGTTGACCGCATCGCTCAGGATCGAGGCCGATTCGCGCAGCAGCGGATCCGGGCGCTTGTCGACCAGCTTTTCGCGCGCGGCGTCCTTGACGATGTCGCGCTCGTTGCCGGTCAGGCCGTCGTCGCTGCTGTCGTCGGCCAGCGGATCCAGCGGCAGGCCGAGCTGCTTGCGGATCTCCTGGCGCTGCTTGCGCTGCGCGTCCTGCTTCTCACGCTCGGCGCGGCGCTCGGCCTCGTTGAGCACCACGTACTTCTTCGCCGCCTCGGTGCGGAACTGGCGCACGTCCTCTTCCCACCACTGGAATTCCTTGTCGTTGGCGATGCGCGTGGCGTGCAGCGCCTCCAGCTTGGGCAGCAGCGGCGCGAAATTGCCGTACTGGGTGTGCGGCACCGCGGCGATGCGGCTCCACGGCAGGGCGTTGTCGTAGGTGCTTTCGCCGAACTCGGTGGCATCGACGCTGGCCGGGAAGGCGATGTCCGGCACCACGCCCTTGTGCTGGGTGCTGCTGCCGCTGACGCGGAAGAACTGGGCGATGGTCAGCTTGACCTGGCCGAAGCGGTCGGTCTCGTTGGCCGGCCAGCGGTCCAGGTCGACGATGTTCTGCACCGTGCCCTTGCCGAAGCTGGTCTCGCCGATGATCAGGCCGCGGCCGTAATCCTGGATGGCGCCGGCGAAGATCTCCGACGCCGAGGCCGAGCCGCGGTTGATCAGCACCGCCAGCGGGCCGTCCCAGGCCACGGCCGGGTTCTGGTCGCTGTTGACGGTGACGCGGCCGCCGGATTCGCGCACCTGCACCACCGGGCCCTGCTCGATGAACAGGCCGGTCAGCTCGATCGCCTCGTCCAGCGAACCGCCGCCGTTGTTGCGCAGGTCCAGCACCACGCCGTCGACCTTGTCGGTCTTGAACCCGGCCAGCAGCTTGGCCACGTCGCGGGTCGCCGAGGCATAGTCCTTGGCGTTGCGGCGGCGGCCTTCGAAGTCCTGGTAGAACGCCGGCAGCTTGATCACGCCGATGCGCCGCGCCGGCTCGCCGTCCTTGGCCGGCAGCTCGATGGTCTCGCCCTTGGCGGCCTGTTCGGCCAGGCGCACCTTCTGCCGGGTCAGCAGCACCTGGCGATGCTTGCCGTCCACGCCGGCTTCGGCGGGGATGTACTCCAGGCGCACCTGGGTGTCCTTGTCGCCGCGGATCTTGGCGACCACGTCGTCGATGCGCCAGCCGATCACGTCCTCGACCGGACCGCTCTTGCCCTGGCCGACGCCGACGATGCGGTCGCCCGGCTTGAGCGTGCCGTCCAGCGCGGCCGGACCGCCCGGGATCACCTCGCGGATCACCACCAGGTCGTCCTGCTTCTGCAGCTGCGCGCCGATGCCTTCCAGCGACAGCGACATCTGCTGGTTGAAGTTCTCGGCGGTGCGCGGGGTGAAGTAGTCGGTGTGCGGATCGACCGTGTTGGTGTAGGCGTTCATGAAGAACTGGAACACGTCCTCGCTCTTCAGTTCCTTCACCGAGTCGTCGAGGTTGGCGTAGCGCTTGTCCAGGGTCTTGCGGATGTCGTCCGGCTTCTTGCCAGCGAGCTTCAGCCGCAGCCAGTCGTTCATCACCGACTTGCGCCACAGCGCATCCAGTTCCTGGTCGTCCTTGGCCCACGGCGCGTTCTTGCGGTCGTACTCGAACTTCTCGTCGCCGTCGAAGTTGAAGTCCTGCTTGAGCAGCTTGCGCGCATACGCGATGCGCTCGTCCACCCGCTGCCGGTACACGGCGAAGATCTGGAACGCCGGTTCCAGCTGGCCGGAGGCGATGTTGGCACCGAGGTTGTTCTGGAAGCTCGCGAACTTGTCGACGTCGGCCTGGGTGAAGAACTGCTTGCTGCCGTCCAGGGTCTCCAGATACTTCTTGAAGACCTCCTTCGAGGTCGCCTCGTCGAGGGCGCGCGGCCGGTAGGCGTAGCGGCTGTCGGAGAGCAGGCCGTACACCAGCTTGGCGGTGGTGGCCTGGTCGGCGGTGGCAGCGGCCGGCAGGGCGGGCGCATCGGTACGGGCGAACAGCGCCAGCGGTGCGGTCAGCGCAAACGCCAGCAGGAAGGCGGAAGCTTTGAATTTCATCTGGGGACTCTCGGCACCAGGCCGTCAGGGGGGCAGCACATCGCGTGAGACAACACGACAGTGACGCAAGTTGCAGGCCGTGTCACCTGTTCATGAAGCAGACTAGCTGCCGGCTTGCGCAGAAATGTGAACGCTGCCGGTGCGAGCCGCGCGGACGGTCGCTTTGCGGCGACGAACGTGCGTCGTCGCGGCCATGCGCAATGCGCGCGCAGGCGGATCAGGCGGCGACGCCGGCGCCAGCCGCCTGGCGATCGGCGTGATAGGACGAACGCACCATCGGCCCGGAGGCCACGTGGCTGAAGCCCAGCGCGTTGCCGTACTCTTCCAGCGCCTTGTATTCGTCCGGCGTCCAGTAGCGCATCACCGGGTGGTGATGGGCGGTCGGCTGCAGGTACTGGCCGATGGTGACCATGTCCACGTCGTGCGCACGCAGGTCGCGCAGGGTCGCCTGCACCTGCTCCAGGGTCTCGCCCAGGCCGAGCATGATGCCGGACTTGGTGGCGATGGCCGGATGCTGCGCCTTGAACTTCTTCAGCAGGGTCAGCGACCACTGGTAGTCGGCGCCGGGACGCACGTTCGGGTACAGGTCCGGCACGGTCTCGATGTTGTGGTTGAACACGTCCGGCGGATTGGTCGCCAGGATCTCCAGCGCGCGGTCCATGCGGCCCTTGCCGCGGAAGTCCGGGGTCAGGATCTCGATGCGGGTAGTCGGCGCGGCGACGCGGATGGCGCCGATGCAGTCGGCGAAATGCTGGGCGCCGCCGTCGCGCAGGTCGTCGCGATCGACGCTGGTCACCACCACGTACTTCAGGCCCATGTCGGCGACGGTCTGCGCCAGGCTGGCCGGCTCGCCCGCATCCGGCGGCTTGGGCCGGCCGTGTGCGACATCGCAGAACGAGCAGCGGCGGGTGCAGACCTCGCCGAGGATCATGAAGGTGGCGGTGCCGTGGCCGAAGCACTCGTGGATGTTCGGGCAGCTGGCCTCTTCGCAGACGGTGACCAGGCGGTTCTCGCGCAGCTTGGCCTTGAGGGTCTGCACCGCATTGCCGGAGGGAATGCGCACGCGGATCCACGACGGTTTGCGCAGCACCGGCGCGTCGGCGAACTGCACCGGCGAGCGCGCGATCTTGTCGCCGCCCAACTGCTTGACGCCGGTCTGCAGCGGCGCGGGCGCGCTGTCGCCGGAAAGGACCTGCAAGGGAATGGAGCGTGCGCTGGGCTGGGTCATGGCGTGGTCGGCGGGCAGGCGGTCAGGCCGCGTGCGTGAGCGAAAGATCGGGCAAGGCGTCGAGCGGCTGCAGGGTCAGCCCGAACTGGCGCGCCAGTTGGGCCAGCAGGACCGGAGTGACCGCCTGCATGCCGGAGGGACCGCCCAAGTCTAGCACCGCGGTCACCTGCAGGCCCTGGTAGCCGCAGGGATTGATCCGGTGGAACGGCTCCAGGTCCATCGCCACGTTGAACGACAGGCCGTGGAAGGTGCAGCCGCGGCGCACGCGGATGCCGAGCGCGGCGACCTTGGCGCCGCCGACGTAGACGCCCGGCGCGCCGTCGCGGCGTTCGCCGAGGATGTTCCATTCGTCGAGGGTGTCGATGATCGCCTGCTCGATCCGGCACACGTAGTCGCGCACGCCGATGTGCAGGCGGCGCAGGTCCAGCAGCGGGTATACCACCAGCTGGCCGGGGCCGTGATAGGTGACCTGGCCGCCGCGATCGACCTGCAGCACCGGGATGTCGCCGGGCGCCAGCACGTGTTCCGGCTTGCCGGCCTGGCCGAGGGTGAACACCGGCTCGTGTTCGACCACCCACAGTTCGTCGGGGGTGGCCTCGTCGCGCGCATCGGTGAAGCGCTGCATCGCCCGCCACACCGGCTCGTAGGGCTGGCGGCCGAGCTGGCGCACCCGGCACGGCGGCAGCCTCAGTGCCGGCGCCAATGGCGCGTCGCCGGCTACAGCGTCCACTTCACTTCCGGGTGTTCGCGCAGCGCCTGGTGCGCGGCGTCGTACTGGGCGCGGTCCACGGCACGGAAGGCGATGCGCACCGACACGTACTTGCCGTTGGACGAATGCTTCCAGCTGACACGCTCCTCCATCACCTCCACGCCGGCCGCGGCGAGCAGGCGCGGCAGTTCGGCCTCCAGGCCGGTGTTGGCGGTGCCCATGGCGCTGAGTTCGAACACGCCGGGGAACTGGAAACCGTGATCGGGGTTATCGGAAGTGATGTCCATGTCCGCATTATCGGGCCGGCGCCGGGCAAACCCAAGGCCGGCCGCGGTGCGCAGACAGCGCCCCGGGATCCCGGAGCCGCGCAGCACGGAGATCCGACCGCACGCAAGACACCGGTGCGGCGCGGCCACGCGCCGTGGGGTGCCCCCCTGCACGGGTCATTGCGCACCATCGCCTTCACGCGACAAGAGGGCGAATGGGACAGACAAACCCAAACGGACGAATTTGTCCGCTACGGCACTTTTGCCTATCCTTCACTGCACGGGCTGCGTTCATGGTCCGGGATGTCGCCGGCATTGACTGCCTGCAGGCGGACATCGCCGCTCACGCCTTTTCCGACCAGAGACGCCGCCCATGCCGTCGCCCCGCCCGCTTGTCCCGCTGGCCATCGCCCTGGCCTTCGCCTCGGCCCCGGTCGCCGCCACCACGCAATGCCCACACGACACCCTGGAAGCGACCGCGCCCACGGTCAACGTCCGCGTCGACAACGACCTGTTCGGCGGCGCCGGCCAGGACCAGGGCTATACCAATGGGTTCGGCCTGATCATCGTCTCGCCGAACCTGCGCGACTACACCGACGACCCCTGCCTGCCGCGGCTGGCGCGGGCGGCGAACCGCGCCCTGACCTGGCTGCAGCCGAACAGCGACTTCACCCAGCGCAACATGACCTTCGCGATCGGGCAGGCGTTGTTCACTCCCACCGACAAGACCCGCCGCGACCTGATCGAGGACGACCGGCCCTACGCCGGCCTGTTGCTGATGAACATCGGCTACAACGCGCGCAACGACGAGCGCCTGCGCACCACGCAACTCACCCTGGGCCTGGTCGGCCCGTCGGCGCAGGGCAAGCAGGTGCAGGATGCGGTGCACGCCCTGCTGGGCGACGCCAAATTCCAGGGCTGGGACAACCAGTTGCACGACGAGCCGGTGTTCCGCGTGCTGCACGAACGCCTGCGCCGCTGGTCCGGCGACGGCAGCCGCGACGGCTGGGGATGGGACGCGATCAGCCACTGGGGCGGCGCGCTGGGTACGCTGGACACCCACGCCAATGCCGGCATGGAACTGCGCCTGGGCTGGAAGCTGCCGGACGATTTCGGCAGTTCGCCGCTGCGTCCCGCCGGCGAGAACGTCGCCCCGCCGGCCGACAGCGTCGGCGGCGGCTGGTCGGCGCACCTGTTCGTGACCACCGATGGACGCTGGGTATTGCGCGACATCACCCTGGACGGCAACACCTTCCGCGACAGCCACAGCGTGAAGAAGCGCCCCTTCGTCGGCGACGCCGGCATCGGCCTGGCGGTGATGCGCGGCAAATGGAAGTTCGCCCTCGCCCGCTACTGGCGCACCCGCGAGTTCGACCTGCAGCGGCAGACGCCGGTGTTCGGGAGCTTTACGGTGAGTCGGAAGCTTTGAGGCTGGGAATGGGGAATGGGGAATGGGGAATGGCAAAAGCGGGCCTCCGATCTCCCCACCAAACCGGCAGGTGGCAGTACACCGCTTTACCCATTCCCTATTCCCCATTCTCCATTCCCAAGAAAAAAGCCGGCGTCAGCCGGCTTTTTTCAAACACTCATTCGGATTCCCACCACATCCAGAAGCTGTCCCACAGGCGCTTGAAGAAACCGGCCTCGTCGACCGCCTTGAGCGCCACCAGCGGGGCCTGCGCCACCACCTTGCCGTCCAGGCTCACCTTGACCATGCCGATCTGCTGGCCCTGCTTGATCGGCGCCTCGAGGGTCTTGGGCACTTCGATCGCCGGCTTCAGTTCGTTGTAGCGGCCGCGCGGCACGCTGACCAGCAGCGGCTGCGCCACGCCCAGCAGCACCTGCTTCTCGGTACCCTTCCACACGCGCTGCTGCGCGACCTGCTTGCCCGGCTCGTACAGGCTGTGGGTCTCGAAGAAGCGGAAGCCCCAGTTCAGCAGCGCCAGGCTGTCCTCGGCACGCTGTTTCTCGGAGCTGTCGCCCATCACCACCGCGATCAGGCGCTGGTCGCCGCGCTTGGCCGAGCTGAGCAGGCAGTAGCCGGCCTCGGAGGTGTGGCCGGTCTTGATGCCGTCCACGCTGGGGTCGCGCCACAGCAGCAGGTTGCGGTTGGGCTGGGTGATGTCGCCGACGCGGAATTCCTTGATCTTGTTGTACGCGTAGGTTTCCGGATAGTCGCGGACCATCGCCCGGCCCAGCAGCGCCAGGTCGTAGGCGGTGGTGTAGTGGCCGTCAGCCGACAGGCCGTGGGCGTTGACGAAGTGCGAGCCGGTCATGCCGATCTTCTTCGCGTACTCGTTCATCAGCGACGCGAAGGCTTCCTCGCTGCCGGCGGTGTGTTCGGCCAGCGCGATCGCCGCGTCGTTGCCGGACTGGATCGCCATGCCCTTTTCCATGTCTTCCAGGCGCGCGGTCTTGTTGACCGGGAAGCCGCTGTAGCTGCCGTCGGTGCCTGCGCCGCCCTCGCGCCAGGCGCGCTCGCTGAGCATGACCTGGTCGTCGCGGGTGATCTTGCCCAGCTTCAGTTCGGCCGCGATCACGTACGAGGTCATCACCTTGGTGATGCTGGCCGGGGCCACGCGTTCGTGTTCGTTCTCGCCGGCCAGCACCTGGCCGGTGGCGTAATCCATCAGCACCCAGGACTTGGAGACGGCCGGCTTGGGCGCGGGCGGGATCGCCACGGTGGCCGGAGCGGCGGCAGCGGCGGCCGGCGGCGCGGGAACCGGGCCGGGCGTCTGCGCGGAAACCAGGCCGACGGCGAACGTGGCCACGGCAGCGACGGCGAAGCGGAATTTCATCTAAAACGACTCCTGGCAGGCCCGAAGGCCGATGGAAAACGCGACATTGTAGGCCGAGCCGGCGCCCGGGCAGGCGCGGCGCTGGCACGCGCGCGAACCGGCGTTAAGCCATCGGCGCACCGAACGCCCGCCGTGGCGGGCACGCCGCCTCAATCCTTGACGATCTGCGGCCGGCCGAAACCGAGACCGGCGATGCGCGTGGCCAGTTCCGCGGCGCGCCCATGGTC
>NZ_AQOJ01000626.1:0-1672 GCF_000364685.1 Xanthomonas sp. SHU 166 | reverse complement strand
GGCCTGCGCCGGCCGCTGCAGCAGCGCCGCCAAGGCCGGCGGCACCGCCACCGGCTGCCCGATCAGCGGCTCCACCACCCCTTCGAACTTGGCCGGATGCGCGGTAGCCGCCACCGCCCAATCGCCGGCGTCCGCCTCCGCGCCCTCGGCACGCAGTTGCTGCAGCACGTGCAGCGCGGTGGCGGTGTGCGGGCAATGCACCTCGCCGTAGCGGCGGAAGCGCTCGCCGATGGTCTGGCGGATCTGCGCATCGTCCACCGAGTACGCCTGGAACTGGGTGCGCAGCGTGGCGTCGTCGCCCTGGTACAGCCAGCGCAAGCGCTCGACGTTGCTCGGCGCGCCGACGTCCATCGCATTGGCCAGGGTCGCCACGCTGGGCTGCGGCGCGTAATCGGCGCCGGCGAAGAAGTCCGGCAGCACGCGGTTGGCATTGGTCGCCAGCACGATCCGGCCCAGCGGCACGCCCAGCGCACGCGCCAGGATCGCGGCCAGCGCATTGCCCAGGTTGCCGGTGGGCACCACCAGGTTCAGCGGCTGCGCATGCGCGGCATGGTGCTGCAGGGCTGCATGCGCGTAGTAGCTCATCTGCGGCAGCAAGCGCCCCAGGCTGATGCTGTTGGCCGAACTCAACGGCGCCTGCGCCTGCAGGTCGGCGTCGTTCAGTGCCTGCTTCACCAGCGCCTGGCAATCGTCGAACGAGCCGGCCACGCGCAGCGCCTGAATGTTGTCGCCGAAGCAGCCGAGTTGATGCGCCTGCCGCGGCGACACGCGCCCGTCCGGATACAGCACCACCACGCGCAGCCCGGGCTGGCGATGGAACGCGGCCGCGACCGCGGCACCGGTATCGCCGGAGGTGGCGACGAGGATGGTCAACGGCGTTTCCGCACCCCGCCGCAGCCGGGTCAGGCAGGCGGCCAGGAAGCGCGCGCCGAAGTCCTTGAACGCGGCGGTCGGCCCATGGAACAACTCCAGCGCGTGGTCGCCGGGCGTGGCCAGCGGCTGCAGCGGCGCGGCGAAGTCGAAGGCCTCCGCGCAGATGGCCGGCAGGTCCGCAGCCAGAGCGTCGCCATCGAAGAACGGCGCCAGCAGATCCGCGGCGGTCTCGGCGAGGCTGGCACCGGCGCGCAGGTCGCGGGCGGCGGGCAGGCGCTCGGGGACGTACAGGCCGCCATCGGGGGCGAGTCCGGCGGCGATGGCCTGGCTGAGCGAGACGGCAGGAGCGGCGTTACGGGTGGAGATGAAGTTCATGGTGGTTCCGGTGGCAGGGGAATTCGGTCGCACTGGCATTTCTGGCTCTGGCTTTGGCTCTTGCGTTAGCTTTTGGCTCTGGCTCTTGCTTTGGCTGTTGCGCTTCTGCTTTACCGGGGGCCCCTCGGCGCGGCAGCTGCGGCGGGCGAATACCCGAAGGGCGACGCGCAGGATGCGCGTCGTTTTTCGCCGGCACATGGATGTGCCGTCGAAAAATGTCCGTCGTGGCTGCGGACCCGGAGCGCGTCAGCGCGGAGGGCGCGCTGCGGGGTGTGCTTTCTTTTGGTTACTTTTCTTTGCACAAGCAAAGAAAAGTGACTCGCCGACAGGCGAAAGCTGTTGCTGTTGATCGCTTTTTTTCTGTCGGACGCAAGGAACTTGTAGGAGCGGCTTCAGCCGCGACAGATGCTTCGTCACCTCCTTG
>NZ_AQOJ01000625.1:0-406 GCF_000364685.1 Xanthomonas sp. SHU 166 | reverse complement strand
CCGGCCCCGCCGGTGCCGCGGCCTCGGCCTCGGCACGGCTGGCGAACCAGGCGAACACACTCGGACCAGCGCCGGAAATGCCCGCACCCATCGCCCCCGCCGCCAGCGCCGCCGCCTTGGCCGCGTCGAAGCCGACGATCAGCGGCGCGCGGCGCGGCTCGATCAGCACGTCGCGCAGGCCGGCGCGCACCAGCGCCTCGTCGCCGGCATGGCAGCCCGCCAGCACCAACGCCAGGTTCGCGCTCTGCGCGACGAACTCGCCGAGCCGGTACTCGCCGGCCAGCGCTGCGCGCGCGTGGCGCGTCTCCAGCGTCGCGTCCGGGTGCACCAGCAGGCTGTGCCAGCCGCTCGGCACCGGGACCGGCACCAGCTGCTCCAGGGTCGACAGCACCAGGCCGCCCAGCAG
>NZ_AQOJ01000624.1:0-1230 GCF_000364685.1 Xanthomonas sp. SHU 166 | reverse complement strand
GTTGTCGCCGTGGCGGCTGCCGCTGGCCACCGCCTCGCCGTCCAGCGCGTAGCGATACAGTGCATCGCGCGACAGCGGCGCGGCAAGCAAGGCATTGGCCGCCACCAGCGCGGCCACGCACGAGGCGGCCGAGCCGCCCATGCCGGAGCTGAGCGGGATGCCCTTGTCGATCTCCAGTTCGAAGCCGAACGGCAGCGCCAACGCCTCGCGCAGCGACATCAACGCGGCACCGGCGGTGTTGCGTGCGGCCTCCAATGGCAAGGTCACGGTGGTGCCACGGATCGCGGCAATGCGCACCTCCGGCGCGTCGATGCGGCGCACCGTCACCGTGTCGCCGACACCTTCCACCGCATAGCCCAGCAGGTCGAATCCCACCGCCACGTTGGCCACCGAGGCCGGCGCGAACGCGCTTGCCTGCGTCGGCAGCGCGGCCGGGCCGACGGCGCTCGTTGCCAGCGTCTGCATCCGGCTCACAGGCGCGCGCCCTCGCCCGCCGCGACCCGCAGCAGGTCGGCGAACACACCGGCGGCGGTCACTTCCGGGCCGGCGCCCGGCCCCTGTACCACCAGCGGATTGTTGCAGTAGCGGCGGGTGGTGAACTGCACCACGTTGTCGGTCAGGCGCAGGTTGGCGAAGGCATGGTCGGCCGGCAGTTCCACCAGGCCCACGCTGGGTGCATGGCCCGGCGCCAACCGCGCCACGTAACGCAGCACGCAGCCGCGCGCCCTGGCCGCCTGCAGGCGCTGCGCGAACACCGCATCGACCTCGTGCAGGCGCGCCATGAAATCGTCCACGCTGGCCTGGCGCAGCGCTTCCGGCACCAGGCTTTCCACCGCCACGTCCTCCAGGCTCAGCTCGTGCCCGGCCTCGCGCGCCAGGATCACCAGCTTGCGCGCCACGTCGGTGCCGGACAGGTCGTCGCGCGGGTCCGGCTCGGTGTAGCCCATGCCGCGCGCCTCGGCCACCAATTGCGCGAACGGCACGCTGCCGTCGTACTTGTTGAACAGCCAGGCCAAGGTGCCGGAGAAGATGCCTTCGATCGCGGTGACCGCGTCGCCGGTATCGACCAGGTCGCGCAAGGTGGTGATCACCGGCAGGCCGGCACCGACCGTGGCCTCGTAGCGGAAGCGCGCGCCGCTGGCGGCGGCCGCGGCGCGGATGGCGTGGAAGCGCGGCAGCGGCCCGGCGCCGGCCTGTTTGTTCGGGGTCACCACGTGGATGCCGGCGGCC
>NZ_AQOJ01000623.1:0-1177 GCF_000364685.1 Xanthomonas sp. SHU 166 | reverse complement strand
TGCCGGCCGCGGCGGCCGCGCTGGCGCAACTGCAGGCGCAGGGCCAGCTGCGCATTCGCGCCGGGCGCCTGCTGCGCGCGCGGCTGGGCGAGACCGCGGTGGAAGCGGTGATCCGCGATCGCGCCAGCAGCAACGCGCGCACCGAGGACTTCGACGTGCTGATCCGCGCCACCGGGCTGGACACCGACGTCGCCCGCACCAGCCATCCGCTGGTCGCCACGATGCGCGACGCCGGCCTGCTGCAGGCCGATCCGCTGGGCCTGGGGCTGCAGGTGGACGAGCGCCTGCGGGTGCGCGATGGCAGCGGCCATCCGGTCGCCGGGCTGTACTGCATCGGGCCGCTGCTGCGTGGCGTGCTGTGGGAGATCACCGCGGTGCCGGAACTGCGCACCGCCGCGCAGCGCCTGGCCGAGGAGCTGGCGACGCTGGCGCAGGTGCGGACCGGGAATGGCAGTGTTGGCGAAGCACGCCAGCGGCAGGCGTTTTAGCGGACTGATCCAGTGCGGCGTGGACGTGGCGTGGGAGGCAACTCTCACGACGCCGCAGTGCGCTTTCCCGATAATCCAATGCGTCGGGACTGACGTCCCTCCCACAGTGCACCCGGCAGGCTCGCCGCAAGCCGCTTGGGAGGCGCGAGGTGAGTCGCGACAGCGCCATCGGCAATGCGTCGCCGACGCCGACGTCGCTCCCACAAGGGCGCGCATCGGCGGCTGGCTCGCCGGCTACTGCGTCGGCTGCGCGCCGCCGCCCACCCAGCCCTCCACTTCGCCCGGCGCGAACGGGCCGAGCTTCTGCCTGACGATGCGGCCGTCGGCGTCGATCAGCACGCTGTACGGCAGCAGGCCCTGGGTGTCGCCCAGGCGCACGCTGGCGTCGGCCGGGCCCGGGGTCTCCAGCGCGATCGGGTAGCCGATCGGCACCCGCTGCAGGAAGTCGCGCACGTCTTCGGCACGGTCCAGGGCGATGCCCAGCACCTGCAGGCCGTCGCTGGGTTGCGCGCGCGCCAGCCGGTCCAGTTCCGGCATCTCGCGCACGCAGGGTTCGCACCAGCTCGCCCAGACGTTGACCAGCAGCGGCCGGCCGCGGAACTGCGCCAGGGTCAGGTGGCCGCCGTCGAGCGTGGGCTGGCGCAGCGCGGGGGCCAGATCGCCCGGGCGCGCTGCGGCGACCGGCGGCG
>NZ_AQOJ01000622.1:0-11815 GCF_000364685.1 Xanthomonas sp. SHU 166 | reverse complement strand
GCCTTGCTCGGCCGCGGCCCGGATCGCGGGCTGCAGATCGAGCGCCCGCGCCTGCTCGACCCGCAGGTCGCGCGGGTGCCGTCGGTGCTGCCCAGCGACCTGCTCGGCCGTCGGCCCGACGTGGTCGCCGCGCGCTGGCGCGTGGAAGCCGCCTCGCAGGGCATCCATGCGGCCAAGGCGCAGTTCTATCCCAGCATCAATCTGACCCTGCTGGGCGGCGTCGCCGCCACCAATCCGGGCGACCTGTTCAAGAGTTCGTCGGTGCTGGGCCTGCTCAGCCCCGGCGTGAGCCTGCCGCTGTTCGACAGCGGGCGGCTGCGCAGCCAGTTGGCCGAGCGCGATGCGCAGTACGACCTGGCGGTGGCCAACTACAACCAGACCCTGGTGGCGGCGCTGCGCGAGGTGGCCGATCAGGTCAACGCCGCGCGTTCGCTGGCCGAGCAGGCGCAGCAGCAGGCGCAGGCGCTGCAGACGGCGCAGGCCGCCTTCGACCTGTCGCAGCAGCGTTACCGCGCCGGCATCGGCAACTACCTCGACGTGCTCAGCGCGCAACAGCAGTTGCTCGACGCGCAGCAGCGCCTGGCGTCGCTGCAATCCAATCAGATCCTGGTCTCGGTGCGCCTGAATCAGGCGCTGGGCGGCGGCTACGACGCCACCTCCGCCGCCGATGCGCCGAGCTCTTCTTCTTCCGCACCTTCGCATTCCTGAGATCGCTGCAATGAATCAGACAACGACCCCCGCTTCCTCCGCTCCCGCCCCCAGCCGGCGCGGCAAGCTGCTGCGCGGCCTGGCCGTGGTAGTGGTGCTGGTGCTGATCGCGCTGGCGATCTGGTATTTCCTGGTCGGCCGCTGGCACGAGGACACCGACGACGCCTACGTGCAGGGCAACCTGGTGCAGATCACCCCGATGGTGGCCGGCACCGTGGTGCGCATCGACGCCGACGACGGCATGCGCGTGGAGCGCGGCCAGCCGCTGGTCAAGCTCGACCCGGCCGACACCGAGGTCGCGCTGCAGCAGGCCGAGGCCAATCTGGCGCGGACCGTGCGCCAGGTGCGCGGTCTGTACCGCTCGGTCGAGGGCGCCCAGGCCGAACTGTCCGCGCAGCAGGTGACCCTGCAGCGCGCCCGCGCCGACGTCGCCCGCCGCGCCAGCCTGGTCGCCACCGGTGCGATCTCCGCCGAAGAGCTGGCGCATGCCCGCGATCAACTGGCCGCCGCCGAGGCCGCGGTCAGCGGCTCGCGCGAGACCCTGGCGCGCAACCGCGCGTTGATCGACGAGAACGGCGTGGCCGACCAGCCCGACGTGCAGGGCGCGGCCGCGCAGGTGCGCCAGGCCTTCCTCAACAACGCCCGCAGCGCCATCGTCGCGCCGGTGGCCGGTTACGTGGCGCGGCGCTCGGTGCAGGTCGGCCAGCGCGTGCAGCCCGGCACCGCGTTGATGGCGGTGGTGCCGCTGAACCAGGTGTGGGTGGACGCCAACTTCAAGGAAACCCAGCTCAAGCACATGCGCCTGGGCCAGCCGGTGGAACTGGAGTCGGATGTGTACGGCAGCGCGGTGACCTACCACGGCACCGTGCAGAGCCTGGGCATCGGCACCGGCAGTGCGTTTTCGCTGCTGCCGGCGCAGAATGCCAGCGGCAACTGGATCAAGATCGTGCAGCGCGTGCCGGTGCGCATCGCCATCGACGCCAAGCAGCTGGAGCAGCATCCGCTGCGCATCGGCCTGTCGATGAAGGCCGACGTCAACCTGCATGACCAGAACGGCGCGGTGCTGCCGACCAAGCCGGCCAGCGGCACGCTGCTGGATACCGATGTGTATGCGCAGCAGCTGCAGCAGGCCGATGCGGCCGTGAAGCAGATCATCCACGCCAACCTGCCCGACGCCGCCAAGGCGAACTGAGCCCGGTCATGTCCAACCAAGCTGCCGCTCCCGCCGCGCCCGGGGTTCCGGGCGCACCGGCCGCCGGGTTCCGCCCGGCCAGTGTGGCGTTGTGCACGGTGGGCCTGGCGATGGCCTCGTTCATGCAGGTGCTCGACACCACCATCGCCAACGTCTCGCTGCCCACCATCGCCGGCAACCTCGGCGCCAGTTCGCAGCAGGCGACCTGGGTCATCACCTCGTTCGCGGTCAGCAACGCCATCGCGCTGCCGCTGACCGGCTTCCTCAGCCGCCGTTTCGGCGAGACCAAGCTGTTCGTGTGGGCCACGCTGGCCTTCACCGCGGCCTCGCTGCTGTGCGGCCTGGCCCAGAGCATGGGTATGCTGGTGGTGTCGCGCGCGCTGCAGGGTTTCGTCTGCGGCCCGATGTACCCGATCACCCAGAGCCTGCTGGTGTCGATCTACCCGCGCGAGAAACGCGGCCAGGCGCTGGCCTTGCTGGCGATGATCACCGTGGTCGCGCCTATCGCCGGGCCGATCCTCGGCGGCTGGATCACCGACAACTACAGCTGGGAATGGATCTTCCTGATCAACGTGCCGCTGGGCATCATCGCCGCGACCGTGGTCGGCTCGCAGCTGCGCGATCGTCCCGAGCCGATCGAGCGGCCGCGCATGGATTACGTCGGCCTGATCACCCTGATCATCGGCGTCGGTTGTCTGCAGGTGGTGCTGGACCTGGGCAACGACGAGGACTGGTTCAGTTCGACCAAGATCGTCGTGCTGGCCGCGATCTCGGCGGTGGCGCTGGCGGTGTTCCTGATCTGGGAGCTGACCGACAAGGATCCGATCGTCGACCTGCGGCTGTTCCGCCACCGCAACTTCCGCGCCGGCACCATGGCGCTGATCGTGGCCTATGCGGCGTTCTTCAGCGTGTCGCTGCTGATCCCGCAGTGGCTGCAGCGCGACATGGGCTACACCGCGATCTGGGCCGGCCTGGCCACCGCGCCGATCGGCATCCTGCCGGTGATCATGACCCCGTTCGTCGGCAAGTACGCCTCGCGCTTCGACCTGCGGCTGCTGGCCAGCATCGCCTTCATCTTCATGGCCACCACCAGCTTCATGCGCTCGGACTTCAACCTGCAGGTGGATTTCCCGCACGTGGCCGGGGTGCAGTTGCTGATGGGCGTGGGCGTGGCGCTGTTCTTCATGCCGGTGCTGCAGATCCTGCTGTCGGACCTGGACGGGCGCGAGATCGCCGCCGGTTCCGGCCTGGCCACGTTCCTGCGCACGCTGGGCGGCAGCTTCGCCGCCTCGCTGACCACCTATCTGTGGGCCAAGCGCACGCAGCTGCACCATGCGCACCTGACCGAGCACATCTCCACCTACACGCCGGGCATGCAGGAACAGGTGCAGATGATGGGCAACGGCAGCCTGCAGAACGGCGCGGCGCTGCTCAACAACACCATCAACCACCAGGCCTCGCAGATGGGCTTCAACGACATCTTCTACCTGCTGGGCTGGACCTTCCTCGGGATCATCTTCTTCCTGTGGCTGGCCAAGCCGCCGTTCGGCGGTGGTGGTGGCGCGGCGGCGGCTGGCGGCCACTGAGTCTCGACGGCGGCACGTCGGCACGGACGGCACCACGACCCGTGCCGTTCCGTGCCGCTACAATGGTGGTGCGATAGCGGCGCGTGCACGCCATTGCCTGATGGCGTGCCGTCCGGCGCGCCGCACCAGGGCATGCCAAGTGACATGCATGCCCGGCGTCGCGCTCCGGCGCCGGGACACTTGCCGCTGTCGCGGCCTGCGCACCAGAATGCGGCTCTTCGCAGGCTTCGGCAGCCCCGCACATGCAGCGCTTTCTTCGCGCCTTCGGCGCCCGCTTCGCCGCATCGCTTCCGCGCGCGGCTGTCCTCGTACTGCTATGTCTTGGTGCGCACCCGGACCATGCGAAGGCCGCGCCGCCGCCGGCGGCTTCGCCGGTGCCGGTGACCCCGGCCGACCGCCTGCATGAGGCCTGGTGGGCCGAGCGCCACCAGCAGGTGCTGGCGCAGGTGCGTGCGCACCCGGATGCGCCGCTGCTGCTGATCGGCGATTCGATCACCCAGAACGACGAGAAGGAGCAGGCACCGGACGAAGACTTCCAGTCGACCTGGCAGACCTTCTACGGCAGCCGCGGCGCGCTCAACCTCGGCTTCAGCGGCGACGCCACCGAACACGTGCTGTGGCGCCTGCAGCACGGCGAGGTCGACGGCCTGCGGCCCAAGGTCGCGGTCCTGCTGATCGGTACCAACAACACCGGCCACGAAGGGCACAGCGCGGCGGACACGGTGCGCGGGATCGATGCGGTGGTCGCCACGCTGGAGCAGCGCCTGCCGCGCACCCGCATCCTGTTGCTCGGCCTGCTGCCCAGCGCACTGTCGGCGCAGAAGAGTGCGCGCGACGCCGAGGTCAACCGCGCGCTGGCGGTGCGCTACGGCGACAATCCGCGTGTGGCCTACCTGGACATCGGCACCGTGTTCCAGCGCGTCGACGGCACGCTGGACCCGAGCCTGTTCTACGATCCGCGGCAGCGTCCCGGCAGTGGCGCGCTGCATCCGGACACGCGTGGGCAGCGGCGCATGGCCGAGGCCATCGAGCCGACCCTGGCGCGGCTGCTCGACGAGGCGCCGCGTGTGCCGCTGGACGCGATGACCGACGTCGACACCGCGCGCATCGCGGTGCCCTGGCTGGAGCAGGATTCCTACGACTGGTACGGCCGCCACCATGCCGCGCTGGAGGCCGCGCGGCAGTTGCAGCCGCAGGTGGTGATGCTCGGCGACTCGATCACCCATTTCTGGGCGGGCGCGCCGCAGGCGATCCGGGTGAATGGCGCGCAGGCCTGGCAACGCACCTTCGGCGACGCGCGGGTGCTGAACCTGGGCTTCGGCTGGGACCGCACCCAGAACGTGCTGTGGCGGCTGCGCCAGGGCGAGGTCGACGGTCTGGCGCCGCGCTGGGTGGTGATCAACCTCGGCACCAACAACCTCGCCGGCACCGAGCATGCGCGCACCAATACGCCGCAGGAGACCGCCGACGGCGTGGCGGCGGTGGTCGCCGAGATCCGGCGGCGCCTGCCGCGCAGCCGGATCGTGCTGATGGGCATCTTCCCGCGCGGCTTCGCCGCCGATGCGCCGCAGCGTGCGCCGATCCTGGAGACCAACCGCCTGCTGGCCGCGCGCTTCGCCCACGACCCGCAGGTGCGCTGGCTCGACATCGGCGCGCGCTTCCTGCAGCCGGACGGCACGCTGCCGGTGGCGCTGATGCCCGATGGCACCCATCCCAGCGAAGCGGGCTACGCGATCTGGGGCGAGGCGCTGCGCACGCTCGGCGTCGGCGGCTGAAGAGCGTCTCGAACATCACGCGTGCCGCGACTCAGCGGGAAGCGTGGTCGTCCTCGTAAGAGCGGCTTCAGCCGCGACGGGCATGCCGGTAGGGTTTGGTCGCGGCTGAAGCCGCTGCTGCGAATGGCATTCCGTCGCTACTGGCGATGCCCGAACGCCACACGCGCCGCCGGTGTGACTCAGCCGTTGTCCGGCTTGAGCAATTCCAGCACGGCTTCGCGGCGCCGCACCGAGGCGTTGCGATAGCGCGCGAGCAGGGCACGCTCCTGCGCGTCCTGCGCCAGCAACGGATAGTCGGCGGGCAGGTCCTGCACACGCTTGCCTGGACCGACGCCGCACACCAGTTCGTCGAGCGAGCGGTTCAGCACGCTGCGCAGCGTCGGCAACAGGCGAAAGCTCGGCGTTTCGCGGTCGTTCTCCCAGGCCGACACAGAGGACTTGGTGACGTCCAACGCGAAGCCCAACTGCTCCTGGGTGAGCCCGGCGGCTTTTCTGGCTTCGCGCAAACGCTCGCCGAAGCTATTCATCGCGGTGGGCCTTGGGGGACGGCGGGCCTACCAAGATATGGAGCATCCGCCGGCTTGTCGTACAGTCACGCTTGACTCCAATTGTTCGGAGATTCAATACTCGTGCGGTGCGGAATGCACGGACGCGCGAGGATGCGCATGCAGGACATGGAGGTTGTGGACACGAGGGTGTCGGCGCCGCGGTGCGCCGCCGCCATGCGTTGGCCGATCGCGGCACGACGCGGCGCCTGCCGGTACGTGGGGGAGGGCGCATGGCCACCTACGAAGTGAGACTCCGGCGCGTCGCGCAACTGGAGCCGTCCTTGCAGGTGCTGGTGCATGCCGCCAATGCCTACCTGGCCGCGCGTGCGGCCGAACGCCACAACCCGGGCTACCGTGCCTACAAGGTGGCGGTGTGGGTGAAGGGCGTGCGCGTGGACATCGGTCCGTTGCGTCCGCCGCAGCGCTGAGCGCCGCGGCCTGCGCGCAGCCAACAAAAAACCCGCCGAAGCGGGTTTTGAGATCTTGCTCGACCTGTCGGTCGTGGTGCCCAGGAGAGGACTCGAACCTCCACGGTTTTACCCGCTAGTACCTGAAACTAGTGCGTCTACCAATTCCGCCACCTGGGCAACTCAGAACGAGAATTGTGCGCGTGGCAGCAGACGCTGTCAAGCGTTTTGCGACGGCGGCAGTGCAGCGCCGTCGCGGACGCGTCGGTGGCGACCTCAGTAGCCGACGTTGAAGCGCAGGCCCTGGTTGATCGCGCAGCGGTAGCCGAGGGTGCTGCCGGTCTGCTGGTAGCTGGGCAGGGCGAACACGAACATGGTGAAGTCCACGGTGTTGTCGGGATGCACCTGGTAGCGCAGGAACTGCTGGATCGGCTTGCCGTCGCGGCCGACGGTCACGTGCTCGTCGGCGAAGGACAGGGTGCCGTCGGCGGTGACGCGGTAGGCGCCGATGCGCAGGCCGCCACGGGTCTGGCTCGGGGTGGCGCCGCCGGAGGTGGGCGTGCACTGGCTCAGGTCGATCGCCACGGCGACCGAGGCGCCGCTGTCCAGGGCGCGCTGGATCTCGGTGAGGGAATTGAGCGTGGCGTCGTCGGCGCCGGCGGCGGAGGCGCTGGTGGCGCTGGCGAACAGGGCGGCGGCGAGCAGGGAAGCGGACAGGCTGTGCATGGGGATGCTCCGGAGCGTGGGGGAGGGCGACGGATTGCCGGATGCAAACTAGCGAGGCGCCGATCCGGGTCAACCGACAAAATCGCGAACTCCCGCCGCGGTCACGCCGGATCTTCGAAGCGGGTCCGCTTGTGACAACGCTGTGTCGGAATCGGCATCGCGCATGCGGTTTCCCGCCGAATCCGCGCACCGCCGTAGCGTGCGCGCGTGCACAGCCGCGCGGCGGTTGGGATGTGCGCGGCACCGCTGCGTGCCGCGGTCGGATCGCGTCATCGATGCCGGCAATCGAGAGCGGCGCAAAAATAGGCGTTGACAAGGTCGCGGCGGCACCGCAGAATTCGCGGCCTTCAGCGCCCAGGTGGCGGAATTGGTAGACGCACTAGTTTCAGGTACTAGCGGGTAAAACCGTGGAGGTTCGAGTCCTCTCCTGGGCACCACATGCAAGATCGCGAGAGCGCTGAACTCTCGCACCGACCGGCCCGCTGACGCGGGCTTCGTCGTTTCTGGGGCGCACGTTCGCCGCGGCGCGCCGCCCGGTTCGGGTGACGGCCACCTGCATGGGAGTACCATGCGCGGATGACAACTCGCAAAAGCAAGTCCGGCAAGCCCGGCAAATCCGCGTCCGGCGACGCGCCCAACTCCGATACGCCGAAGAAATCGCGTCTGCCCGCCTGGATGCCCAGCTTCCTGCGCCGTGGCCCCAAGCCGCCGCTGCAACCGCTGCACCCTCCGTCGCCGCCGCCGGCGGCCGCGCCCGACACTGCCGCGCCGATCCACGACCCCTATGCCGCACGCGAGGCCGAGCGCTATGCGCAGCCGATCGCCAGCCGCGAGGCGATCCTGCAACTGCTCGAACGCTGCGACGGTCCGCAGACCCTGGACGAACTGGCCGAACAGCTCGGTCTGACCGAGCCGACGCGCAAGGAAGCGCTGAGCAAGCGCCTGGGTGCGATGCTGCGCGAGGCCCAGGTCGTGCAGAACCGCCGCGGCGGCTACGCGCCGCTGCAGCAGACCAACCTGATCCCCGGCGTGGTGATCGCCAATCCGGACGGCTTCGGCTTCCTGCGCCCGGACGAGGGCGGCGACGACCTGTTCCTGCCGCCGTACGAAATGCGCAAGGTGCTGCATGGCGACCGCGCGCTGGCCAACGTCACCGGCATCGACCGCCGCGGCCGCCGCGAGGGCAGCATCGCGCGCGTGCTCGAGCGCGGCCTGACCCGCCTGATCGGCCGCTTCAGCCTGGAAGCCGGCATCGCCTTCGTGGTGCCGGACGACAAGCGCATCCAGCGCAACGTGCAGATCCCCGCCGACGCCGTCGGCGAGGCCCGCGACGGGCAACTGGTGGTGTGCGAACTCACCTCCGCGCCGGATGCGCGGCGCCCGCCGATCGGCAAGATCATCGCGGTGCTGGGCGACAAGCTGACCCCGTCGCTGCTGGTGGAAGCGGCGATCCATGGCCACGAGCTGCCCTACGAGTTCCCGCAAGAGGTGCTGGACGAAGCCGCGGCGGTGCCGCTGACGGTGGAGCCGGCGGCGATCAAGGGCCGCGTGGACCTGCGGCAGACGCCGCTGGTGACCATCGACGGCGCCGACGCCAAGGACTTCGACGACGCGGTGTTCTGCGAGTCCAACGCCGACGGGTTCCGCCTGGTGGTGGCGATCGCCGACGTGTCGCACTACGTGCGTCCGGGCACGCCGCTGGATACCGAGGCGGTCAAGCGCGCGACCTCGGTGTATTTCCCCGGTTTCGTGGTGCCGATGCTGCCGGAGACGCTGTCCAACGGCATCTGCTCGCTCAACCCCAAGGTCGACCGCATGTGCTTCGTCTGCGACATGCAGATCGACCGCCAGGGCGAGGTGGCCGGTGCGCGCTTCTACGAGGCGGTGATGAACTCGCACGCGCGGCTCACCTACGAACAGGTGTGGCAGGCGGTCGGCGAAAAAGACGAGCAGGTGCGCAAGGACGTGGCGGCGGTGCTGCCGCAGCTGGAGCGGCTGCATCAGCTGTACCAGATCCTGGCCAAGGCGCGCGCGCGCCGCGGCGCGATCGAGTTCGAGACCGCGGAAGTGCGCTTCGTGCTCGACAACACCGGCGAGGTGACCCAGGCCGGCATGCTGGTGCGCAACGACGCGCACAAGCTGATCGAGGAATGCATGATCGCCGCCAACGTGGCCGCGGCGCGCTACCTGCTGGAAACGCACATTCCGGCGCCGTTCCGCGTGCACGAGCGCCCGCCGGAATCCAAGTACGCCGACCTGCTGGAGTTCCTCAAGGAATTCAAGCTGAGCCTGCCGGCGTGGAGCAAGGTGGTGCCGGGCGACTACACCAAGCTGCTGAAGAAGGTGCGCGAGCGCCCGGACGCGGCGCTGCTGGAATCGGTGCTGCTGCGCAGCCAGAGCATGGCGGTGTACTCGCCCGACAACGCCGGCCACTTCGGCCTGGCGTTGGAGGCGTACGCGCACTTCACCTCGCCGATCCGCCGCTATCCGGACCTGCTGGTGCACCGCGCGATCAAGTACGCGCTGACCCGCGGCGCGCCGGACAAGTACCTGTACGCGCCGCGCGCGATGGCGGCGCTGGCGCTGCAGTGCTCCGAGCGCGAGCGCCGCGCCGACGAGGCCGAGCGCGAGGTCGACGAGCGCTACCGCGCCGCGTGGATGGAGAAGCACGTCGGCGGGCAGTTCGACGGCGTGGTCAGCGGCGTCACCAGCTTCGGCCTGTTCGTCGAACTGGACCAGTCCAAGGTCAACGGCTTGATCCACGTGACCCAGTTGCCGCAGGACTATTACCACTTCGACGCCACCCGCAAGACCCTGACCGGCGAGCGCCGCGGGCGCGAGTTCCGCCTTGGCGACCGCGTACGCATCCTGGTGCTGAAGGCGAGCATGGAAGAGCGCAAGATCGACTTCCGCCTGGTCGAAGAAGGCGAATCGGCACACGACGAGGTGCCGCCGCCGCCGCCGCGTGGGCAGCCGGCCAAGCGCAAGAAAAAGAAGTACTGACGGCGCAGCGTCGCGGCGACCGAACGGCGGCCGCCGCGATCGCGCTTCCCGTGCGTCGTGCGGGAGCCACCCGCGCGATGCGGTTCGCAGCGGAGAGCGGATATGGAGCAGGAGTACAGCGGCGGTTGCCAGTGCGGTGCGGTGCGTTTCCGCGTGCGCGGGCGGCTGCACGACGCCTCGATCTGCCATTGCCGGATGTGCCAGAAGGCGTTCGGCGCCTACTACGCGCCGCTGGTCTCCACCCGCGGTGCGGACCTGACCTGGACCCGCGGCGCGCCCAGGCGCTTCGCCTCGTCCAACCTGGTGCAGCGCGGCTTCTGCGCCGACTGCGGCACGCCGCTGACCTACGAGGCACCGGATGGCGTCGCCATCGCGGCCGGCGCCTTCGACCATCCGGAGGCCTTGCCGCCGACCATCCAGTACGGCATCGAGGCGAAGCTGCCATTCGTCGACGCCCTGCATCGCCTGGCGGCGATCCGCACCGAAGGCGATCTGGCCGCCGCGCCGTTCCTGGCCGATGTCGTCTCGCGCCAGCATCCGGACCACGACACCGAGCGCTGGCCGGCTTGAGCTGCGATGGGTAGTGCCGACGGCGAGCGGAGCGTGTCGGGGCCGGGAACCTCGGGTCATCGGCGCGCCAGGCAGCAGGCCGGGGTTGCCCAGTTCACCGCGTCGGGACTGAAGTCCCTCCCACAAGGCCGCGCCGCGCCCTGATTGGATGACTCTGCGTCGGTGGTCTTGCTGTCGCGACACGCAGGCCCCGGGCGTCGCAGGAAAGTGCGACGTCACGGCCAAGCCGCTTCTACCAATCCCCAATCCCGAATCCCCAATCCCGGCCCCCAAGGCATGACGCCAGCGGCCACAACCCCTACCATGCCCGCTTTCCTTTCGCGTAGTCCCGCCTCATGAGCAAGCAGAACCAGTGGATCGTCGGCGTCAATGCCGTGGCCTCGTCGATCGAGAACGACGCGGACAACGTGCGCGAGGTGCTGGTGGAAGCGGGCAGCAAGAATCCGCGTCTGCAGGAGATCGAGGAGAACGCGCGGCGCAAGGGCATCGACGTGCGGCGGGTGAACACGCAGGCGCTGGACGGCGTCGGCGGCTCGGTGCGGCACCAGGGCGTGGCCGCGCGTTATGCCGCGGCGCGGACCTGGGCCGAGAGCGAGCTGGAAGGCCTGGTCAGCGCCGCCGAGGGCCGCGCACTGCTGCTGGTGCTCGACGGTGTGCAGGATCCGCACAACCTCGGCGCCTGCCTGCGCAGTGCCGCCGCGGCCGGGGTGACCGCGGTGGTGATTCCCAAGGACAAATCGGCGCCGGTCAACGCCACCGTGCGCAAGACCTCGGCCGGCGCCGCCGACCGCCTGCCGATCGTGGCGGTGACCAACCTGGCGCGCTGCCTGCGCGAGCTGCAGAAGCAGGGCGTGTGGATCTACGGCCTGGCCGGCGAGGCCGAGACCTCGCTGTACGCGCAGGACCTGCGCGGCAACGTGGCGCTGGTGCTGGGCGGCGAGTCCGACGGCCTGCGCCGGCTGACCCGCGAGCATTGCGATGGCCTGGTGCGGATCCCGATGCCGGGCGAGATCGAGAGCCTCAACGTCTCGGTTGCCGCCGGCGTGACCCTGTTCGAGGCGGTGCGACAGCGCCTGGGCTGAGCGCGCGGTGCCGCCCCCATCCGGCGACGTCGGCACTGCTCCGTCATCGTCGGGAGCAACGTAAGCCCCTCTCCCCCCGGGAGAGGGGTTGGGGTGAGGGTACGGGGCGAAGCCTTCGCGCATCAGAACGACACCAGGCTGCGCCCGCACCCTCATCCGCCCTTCGGGGCACCTTCTCCCGGCGGGAGAAGGGAGCGCGTGGCGCCTGGAGCCCCTCC
>NZ_AQOJ01000621.1:0-1435 GCF_000364685.1 Xanthomonas sp. SHU 166 | reverse complement strand
AGAGGGGTTGGGGTGAGGGTACGGGGCGAAGCCATCGCGCATCAGAACGACACCAGGCTTCGCCCGCGCGCTTGTCCGCCGCTGCGATCGATGTCTTCCCAGGCTTCGCCCGTCCCCTCATCCGCCCCTGCGGGGCACCTTCTCCCGATGGGAGAAGGGAGCGTGCTGCGATGGAATGTTGTTGGTGCTGCGCTCTGCGAAGACCGCCCCGGCTTAACCGCCGCGCAATCTTCACGCGTCCTTTTCCCGCAGCCTGCTACGGCCTCCACCCGCAGCGACGCTTTTTTGCCTACCATGGGCGCTCGTCCCGTGTTCCGCTCCGGTAATGAGTCTGTGTCGCCCCCGTCCCCTTGACGCTGGCCCCCCGCGCCAGGGTCCTGTCGCGCCCCGCCTGCGTCGGATCGGGTCGGGACAGTGAGCGTCGCCAGGGGGAGGGGGGAGACGGCGTTCGCACGCGACCGCGGGCGCGCGTGGCCGGTGCTGCTGTTCTTGCTGCTGGCATTGGGCGTGGCGTGGCGCGCCGTGGCCGCCGATGGTGGCGCAGACGGGGTGCCGCCGCTACGCGACTACGCGATCGATTCCTGGACCTCGCGCAACGGCCTGCCGCACAACTCCCTGCGCGATCTGGCGCAGACCCCGGACGGCCGCCTGTGGTTCGCCACCTGGGAAGGGCTGGTGCGCTACAACGGCCTGGACTTCGCCGTCATCGACCGCAGCACCCGCCCGGGCCTGCCCGACAACGGCGTGGGCTCGCTGTACGTGGACCGCGCCGGCGCGCTGTGGTTGAGCGATTCGCGCGGCAATCTCGGCCGCCACGATGCGGCCGGCAACTGGCGCTTCTGGCGGCAGCCGCCGGGCTGGCCGCATGCGCTGATCCACGCCATGACCCAGGACCGCGACGGCCGCATGTGGCTGCTGTTCGAAGGCAACGGCCTGGGCTGCCTGTGGCCGGACGGTCGCTTCGATTACCAGCCGGCGCCGCGCGACCTGCCGTTGGCGGCGAGCTTCCCGCACATGGCCGCCGACGAACAGGGGCGGATCTGGATCGGCAGTCTCGATGGCCTGCTGTACCGCGACCCGCAGGGCGTGCTGCGGCGCGCGCCGGCCGCGTTCGGCCTGCCGCCGGGGCTGGCCTGGCCGTATCGGGCACCGGACGGCTCGCTGTGGCTGGTGGCCGGCGAGAACCTGTACCGACTGCAGGGCGAGCAGGCGGTGCTGGTGCAGCACCTGCCGGGCTACGGCCATTTCACCTCGATGCTGCGCGACCGCGATGGCGCGATCTGGCTGGGCACCGAGAACCAGGGACTGCTGCGGATCAGTGTGCACGGCATCGAGCGCATGCTGCCGGGCGACGTGCTGCCCAACGGGCGCATCGTCAGCCTGCTGCAGGACGCCGAGGGCAGCATCTGGATCGGCGCCAACGGCGGCCTGTTCC
>NZ_AQOJ01000620.1:0-1869 GCF_000364685.1 Xanthomonas sp. SHU 166 | reverse complement strand
GCTACCCCCGCCGCGACGGACTCAGTGGCGACTACGTGCGCGCGCTGCTGGAGACGCCGGACGGCGCGCTGTGGATCGGCAGCGCCGCCGGGCTGGACCGGATGGCGCCGGATGGCCGCATCGCCCCGGTTGCGCTGCGCGACGCGCCATCGGTCCTGAGCCTGGCGCGCGGCCGCGACGGCGACCTGTGGATGGGCACCTACGCCGACGGCGTGTTCCGCCTGCGCGACGGCCGCGTCGTGCGCCACTACGGAACCAACGAAGGCTTGCCTAGCGGGCAGGTGCGTGCGCTCAGCGTCGATGCCGCCGGCACGGTCTGGATCGGCACGCGCAGCGGGGTGATGCGCATCGACGGCGACCGGCTGTCGGTGCCGGACGTGCCCGGCTTGCCGCACGGCCTGATCACCGCCCTGGCCAGCGTCGACGGCGCGCTGTGGATCGGCTCGGTCGAAGGCGCGGCGGTACTGCGTGACGGCCGGGTGCGGAAGCTGGCGCTGGAACCGCTGGGCGGCGCGCGCACCGTGTTCGGATTCCAGGCGTTGGGCCGCGATGTGTGGATTTCCACCGACCGCGGCCTGCACCGCGACCGCGATGGCCAGCTGGCGCGGGTGGGGCTGGAGCAGGGCATGCCGGTGGACACGGTGTTCCAACTGGTCCGCGATCGCCTCGGCAATGTCTGGATCAGCAGCAACCGCGGCGTGCTGCGGACCACTGCGGCGGCGCTGGACGCGGTCGCCGACGGCCGCCAGGCGCGGTTGCAGGTGAGCCGTTACGACGAGATCGACGGCATGTCCAACGCCCAGGGCAATGGCAGCTCCGGGCCGTCGATGATCCTGCGCCACGACGGCACGGTGTGGCTGGTCACCGCCGGCGGCGTCAGCATGGTCGATCCGCGGCGCCTGGCGCGCTTCCGCGATCGCCTGCCGCCGCCGGCGGCGATCGAGAGCGTGTTGCTGGATGGCCAGCCCTTCCCCTGGCAGAACACGTCGCAACTGCCCGGCGCCAAGCGCATCACCGTGTCCTATGTCGGCCTCAGCTACCTGCTGCCCGAGCGCATCCGCTACCGCACCCGGCTCGACGGCCTGGACACCGGTTGGATCGATCGAGGCAACCAGCGCAGCGTGGAGTTCATCGGGCTGCCGCCGGGCGACTACACCCTGCACGTGGCCGCGGCGCATCCGGACGGCGCCTGGAGCACCCGCGAAGCCGTGTGGCGCTTCAGCGTGGCGCCGCTGTGGTGGCAGCGGCACAGCGTCCATGCGGCGGCCGCGGTGGCGCTGCTGCTGGCGCTGGTGCTGCTGTACCGTTACCTGATCGCGCGCTACAAGCGTCGCGCCCTGCGCCTGGAGCGGCTGGTGGCGCGGCGCACCAGCGCGCTGCGGCTGCAGACCGAGCGCCTGCTGCAGGCCGATGCCGAGAAGAGCCAGTTGCTGGCGGAATTGCAGCGCCAGGCCACCGCGTTCGAGCGCCTGGCGCACGAGGATGCGCTGACCGCGTTGCCCAACCGGCGCCACTTCGACGAGGTGCTGGTGCACAGCATGCAGCGCGCACAGCGCAGTGGCGCGCCGCTGTGCCTGTTGGTGATGGACATCGACCGCTTCAAGCAGATCAACGACGGCTACTCGCATGCCACCGGCGATGCGGTGCTGCGCGAGGTCGGGCAACTGCTGCTGAGCGCCTGCCGCGCCTCCGACCTGCCGGCGCGGCTGGGTGGCGAAGAGTTCGCGGTGCTGCTCGGCGACACGCCGCTGGCCGACGCCGAGCGCCTGGCCACGCGCCTGCGCGACCTGTTCCATGCACGCCTGCAGTGGGCGCCCGAGGCGCCGGCGCTGCGCGTCACCTTCAGCGCCGGCCTGGTCGCGCTGCGCC
>NZ_AQOJ01000619.1:0-3460 GCF_000364685.1 Xanthomonas sp. SHU 166 | reverse complement strand
CCAGTGGCTGGAGCGCGCCGATGGTGCGCTGTACCGGGCCAAGGGCATGGGGCGCGATCGGGTGTGCGTGGGCTGAGTGCATGCGTCCGGGCATGCGGATCGAGTGCTGTCGTTCTACCTTGTCGCGTGATCGCAGACGCGAGCGTTTCAGCGTGCGGCGTGTTGGTCCAGCATCTCCAGCGCCATCTCCGCCGCCTCACGGGTGTCTGGATGTTCCGACCGCAACGACAGGGCCAGGCCCGCGCGCAAGGTCGGATCCGCGAAGGCGGCGGCCAGCTGGGTGACCCAGTAGCGGCTACCGCCAGGGAGCCTGGGATCTTCCAGCGCCTCCCGGATTGCGACGATGGCCTCGCCGCGGCTGCAGGCATGGAACAGGTCTTCGACCAGCGGATAGACGCCCCAGCCGTCGCCCTTGCCGAAGGAGCGCAGGAACAGCGGCAGCGCGGCGTGGTCCGGAGCGGCGAGGAATAGGCGTCGCGCCGCGTCATAGGCGTCGATCAGGTCCTGGGTGAGCTGGTCGTCGTCGGGCAGCGGTTGCTGCGCGCGCAGGAAGGTCAGGGCGTCGGTCTTGTTCACTGGAAGGGTGATCGTTCGTGGGGGGGCGTCTGCGCGCTGGGTGCGGCGGGCGAGCACAGGATCAGCGCGCGGGCAGGTGCCGCGACACCTTCGCGGTCAGCAGCTGCACCAGCGCCGGATCCATGTAGCCGTAGTCGTCGGGGATGTCGAGGCAGACAATGCGTGCGCGGCCGAGATGGCGCTTGAACCGCCGCGACAGCTTGTTCCGATGCGCCGGTTCCATGACGAAGACGATGTCCGCCCACTCCAGCAGTTCCGGGGTGATTGGGGTGTCCGCGTCGTGGTCGACGCCGGCCGAGGCGGTGTCCACGCCGGGCCAGGTGGCGAACACCTGTTCGGCGGTGGGGCTGCGCAGCCGGTTGCGGCTGCACACGAACAGCAGGTGGCGGGTCATGCGAGCGGCTGGCGGCGCGCGCGTGCCTTGCAATCCATGCCGCGGCTATGGCGCCGCGCCGACCGGTGGGGCCGGCCAGGCGTTGGCGATCTTGCAGAACAGGCGCGCGGTCTGCTCGGTGTCGTAGACCGCGCTGTGCGCGTCGGCGGCGTTCCAGTCGAAGCCGGCGGCCTGCACCGCGCGCGCCAGCACGGTCTGGCCGTAGGCGATGCCGGCGAGGGTGACGGTGTCGAACACGCTGAAGGGATGGAACGGGTTGCGCTTGTGGCCGCAGCGGGCGACCGTGGCGTTGAGGAAGTTGAGATCGAAATGGGCGTTGTGGCCGACCAGGATGGCGCGCTGGCACCCGTACTTCTTCACCGCCGCGCGCACCGGCGCGAACACATGGTCCAGCGCCTCGCGTTCGGGCTTGGCGAAGCGGAACGGATGGTCCAGGACGATGCCGGTGACCTCCAGCGACTTCGGATCGATCAGGGTGCCGGGCGCCGGCACCACGTGCGCGCTGGCGGTGACGCCGGGATAGAGCTGGCCGAAATCGTCCATCTCGATCGGCACCACCGCGATCTCCAGCAGCGCATGCTTGTTCCAGTCGAAACCGCCGGTTTCCACGTCCACCACCACGGGCAGATAGCCGCGGAAACGCCGCGACATCGGGGTGATGACCAGGGGTTGCGAGGGACTGTCGACCGAATCGTTCATCCGCCAAGGTTAGCAGAGCGCGGCCGCCGGCCGCCGCGGCGTCACTCGGGCAAACGCGTGCCGAGCACGCTGCCCTGCGCGCGCAGCCGTTCCAGCAGGGCCGCGCCCTCGTCCAGCAGGGCAGCAGGCGCAAGGCCGTGCGCGGCGGCCAGATCCAGCAGCAGTGCGTGTCCGCTGCGCGTGCCGGACTGCAGCGCCGCCAGCACGGCATAGGCCAGCGGCGCCAGTTCGGCGAAGCGCACCTGGCCGTCGGCCTCGCGCCGCGCCAGCAGACAGGTCGGCTGCGCCGGCGCCGTATCCGGCTGCCAGGCCGGGCCGATCCGTTGCACCGGCCAGCGATAGCGCAACAGGCGCAGCCAGGGCGACAGCAGCGGGATGCCGTCGAGCAGGTCGCCGCGCGGATCGTGCGGCGATAGCGCCGCATCGTCGATCTGGACCTGCAGTTCCACGGTCTCGTAGTGCGCCAGTTCGGCCAGCCAGGGACGCTGCGGATCGGGTGCGCGCTGCGCCAGGAACGCCACCAGTTCCTCGCCCAGGCGCGGGAACAGCGGCGTGCGGGCGCGGTGTTCGGCGCAGAACGCACGCAGCAGCGCCTCCCAGTCGGCGTCGCCGAGGGTGGCGCGCAGCACCGGGAACTGGCCGCTCAGCAACTGCGCCAGGTTGTCGAAGAACAGGGCGCGGTACACCGCCAAGCGCTGCGGCGGGATATCGGCCGGCGGCGGGTGTCGCTGCGGATCGCGCAGATGCAGGGTCAGCGCGAACTGCTGCGCGCGCAGCGTCTCGCTCATGCGTCGGGCGACGGCGCATGCGCCTGCGCGGCGCGGATGCACTGCACTTCGTCCAGCAGCTCGCCCAGCGGCGGGAACTGGCCGTCGCGCTCGAGCACGGTGGGACGCACGCCGTGCAGGCGGTAGGCGGTGGCAAGCAGGGTCCACACCGGGTCGGCCACCGGCGCGGCGTGGGTGTCGATCTTCAGCCCGCTGGCGGGGTCGTCGCGGTGGCCGGCGACGTGGTACGAGGCGATGCGTGCGCTGGGCAGGGCGGCGAGGAAGGCCAGCGCGTCGTCGCGGTGGTTGCACGCATTGACGTGCACGTTGTTGACGTCCAGCAGCAGGTCGCAGTCGGCCTCGGCCAGCACCGCGGTCACGAAGGCGGCTTCGCTCATCGCCTGGCTAGGTGCGGCGTAGTAGGAGACGTTCTCCACCGCGATGCGGCGGCCCAGCGCGTCCTGCACCTGGGCGATGCGCGCGCCGACGTGGCGCACCGCTTCGTCGGTGAACGGCAGCGGCAGCAGTTCGTAGAGGTGGCCGTCGTCGGCGCTGTAGCTGAGGTGTTCGCTGTACAGCGCGACCCGGTGCCGGTCGAGGAAATGCCGGGTCTGCTGCAGCAGGGTGGTGTCCAGCGCCGCCACACCGCCCAGCGACAGCGACAGGCCGTGGCAGCTGAGCGGATGCCGCGCGCTCAGCGTCTGCAGCAGTTCCCCGGGGCGGCCGCCGACGCCGATCCAGTTGTCCGGTGCGCATTCGAGGAAGTCGAACGCATCCGCCGGCGCCTGCAGCAGGTCCTGCAGCAGGCCGCGGCGCAGCCCGAGGCCGGCGCTGGCCGCGGCCAGCGGCCGGGCGTCGTACCGGGGTGGTTCAGAGGCTGCCACCGCATTTGCCCTCGCCGCACTTGCCTTCGGCCATGGCCTTGTCGTCGTGCTTGGCCTGGGGCGTGGCGGCGCTTCCGGCCGCCGCGGGCTTGGCCGGCGTCGCCGGGGCGTGCGCACCGCAGCTGCCGTCGCCGGCCTTG
>NZ_AQOJ01000618.1:0-564 GCF_000364685.1 Xanthomonas sp. SHU 166 | reverse complement strand
CCGCAGGCCAGCGCGCGGCCGGCCATCGCCAGTCCCGAGGGCTACGCGGTGGCCGACTGGGACCGCGACAGCGCGCTGCGCGAGTTGCTGCGCTGCCGGCTGGCAGGCCTGGGGCCGGTCACTGCGGCCACGCTGGCCGCGCCGCTGCAGCTGCCGCTGCGCGAGGTGCAGGCCGGGCTGCTTGCGCTGCGGCAGGACGGCTATGTGCTCGGTGGTCGGTTCAGTGCCGACGCCGATGCCGAGGAGTGGTGCGAGCGGCACCTGCTGGCACGCATCCACCGCTACACCCTTGGCCGCCTGCGCCGCGAGATCGAGCCGGTGGCGCCGCGCGACTACGCGCGCTTCCTGTTCCGTTGGCAGCATCTGGACGCACAGGGCCAGGTGGAGGGCGCCGAAGCGCTGGCCGCGGTGCTGGCGCAACTGGAGGGCGTGGAGGCCGCGGCGCCGCTGTGGGAGGCGGAACTGTTGCCGGCGCGGGTGCGCGACTACCGCCCGGCCTGGCTGGACGAGGCCTGCAGTGCCGGCCGCACGCTGTGGACGCGGTTGCGCCCCGGCGCCGGCGGC
>NZ_AQOJ01000617.1:0-1538 GCF_000364685.1 Xanthomonas sp. SHU 166 | reverse complement strand
CCAAGGCGGCGGCGGTCGCGGCCACTGCCGGGGAGGCCTGGGTGATCGGCTCGGACCAGGTCGCCGAACTGGACGGCCAACCGCTGGGCAAGCCTGGCGAGGTGGCCGCGGCGCACGCGCAGCTGGCCGCCATGTCCGGGCGCAGCGTGCGCTTCCACACCGCGGTCTGCCTGCAGCGCGGCACACGCACCCTGCACGCCTGCGACCTCACCGAAGTCCGGTTCCGCGACCTGCAGGCCGACGCCATCGCCCGCTACGTCGCCGCCGAACAGCCGCTGGACTGCGCCGGCAGCTTCAAGTGCGAAGGCCTGGGCATCAGCCTGTTCCGCGCGATCCAGACCCAGGATCCGACCGCGTTGATCGGCCTGCCGTTGATCGCGCTGTCCGAGTTGCTGCGCGAGGCGGGCTTCGTGCTGCCCTAACTCACTGCAGCCGGCACCACTGGTACGGGAAGCGCGCCTGCCCGACCCAGGATTGGTAGATCTGACAGGACCCCGGCTGCAGCGCCAGGCCGTAGCGCGCCAGTTGCTGCGCCGCCAGCGCCTGGGTCTGGCGATCCGCCGCGGCGACATCCACGGCCCGTTCCGGCAGCAGCACCCAGCGACAACGACCGGCATCCACCTCCACACCGGCGCGCACCGGGCGCCGCGCCAGGCGCCGCATCAACGCGCAATCGGGGCCGCGATCCAGACCCAGGCGCGCGGCCACGGCATTGAGCCGCTGCAGGCGTTCGACATTGCGATCCACTTCCGCCGGCAGCATCGCGTAGCCCTGCCCGCGCGCCGCCAGCATCTCGCGCACCCGCGCGGCGTAGGCCGGCGTTTCCGGGAAATTGGAGGCGACCGACGCGTAGGCTGCCTGCGCGGGCAGGAACGGAATGCGCCACGACTCCGGCGCATCGCCGACCAGCAGCACCAGGCTGCGCTCGGGTTGCGGCATCGGCGGCGCCTGCACCCGGAACGCCTCGCGCGCCCAGCGCTCGTGCCCCCACTCGCCCCAGCCGTACAGCGCAAAGACCGCACAGGCGATCAGCGTCCAGCGCGCCGCCGGCGCGGCGATGCGCGCCGGCAGCAGCCGCCGCAGCCCCACCCACAGCAGCAGCGGCGCCAGTAGCTCCGGCACCACCAGGTAGCGCTGGATGCTGAAGGCCGCCTGCCAGGCGAGGAAGGCGACCACCACGAACACCAGCACCGCGCGCCACGCCGGCGCGACCACCTCCGCCGGCGCGGAGGCACGCGGACGCCGCAGCGCCCAGCGCAGAAACGCCACCAGGCCCAGCAGATACAGCAGCGGCCACACCAGTTGCCGCAGGCGCACCTCGCTGACCCGGTTCGGCGCCAGCGAGAACTGCAGCGGCCAGGTCAGCCACTCCCACAGCGTCTTCGGCAACCAGCGCGTGTCGCTGACCGCCACGGGCTGCGCCAGCGGCGCCATGAAGTGGCTGTTGAACTGCGGGAACAGCGGATTGCCGAAGGTCTGCCACACCCGCAGCAGCCACGGCCCGGCCAGCAGCGCGAAACTGAGCACCGTCACCGCAG
>NZ_AQOJ01000616.1:0-3516 GCF_000364685.1 Xanthomonas sp. SHU 166 | reverse complement strand
GCAGTGGCGGGCCACAGCGCGGCGATGTTGTCGCGGAACAACCAGGCCGCGGCGGCGGCCACCAGCACGGCGACCAGGATCCACGGCCAGAACGAGTGACGCGGCTGCATGGGATGCACATCTCCATCGGACAATGGAGGTGTGACCGCCGCGATGCGCACCGGTTCCAGCGCGGGACGGCCGGCGTTCAGGCTAGATGCACGCCTTGCGCGAGGCGCCAGCGCCCCACCAGCGCCGCGTACGCGACCATTACCCCTGCGGGCCTTCGGCAAAGGCGATGCGCGCACCGACCCAGGCTGCGACCAGCGCCGCCGCGACGCGGTCGGCCTGCGCCGCCGGCATCGCCTTGTGCGTGATCATCCATTGCGCCGCGGCAGCGCGCGCCGGCTGCAAGGCAGCCAGTGCCGCCTTGCGATCGGCCTGCGGCCACACGCTCGCGTCGTGCCACGCGGCGATGGCGGCGGCCGGATCGCCGGGCGGCTCGGCGCCCTTGGGTTGTTTCAGCAATAGCAGTGGCGACACCGTGGCCTGCAGCGACAGCACCCGCCATGCGGCGAAATCCGCGTAGCGCATGGTGCCCGCGTCGTCGGAGACGCGATCCACCAGGCTGCCGAATGCCTGCTGCAAGCGCATCCATGCGGGTTGATCGAACAGGCCGGGCAACGGCCGGCAGATCGGCGCGGCAAGATCGCGGCTGGAGCCATACAGCGGGCCCATGGCGTCGTAGGCGGCCTCGCCCTGCGCGGCGAACACGAAACAATGCACGTAGGGACGCGGATTCGGCTGCGTGGCCGCATCCGGCGTATAGCCGCTGCGTTCGATCCACAGCCGCAACAGGGTCAGGTCGCGCGCTTCCCCGGCCTGTCGGCTGCTCGGCTCGGACGTGTCGAGCAGCCCGGCGGATACCCCGTCCTGCTGCCGCAGGGCGGTGCTAGCGGACGCGAACCGGGCACGCGCTTCGGCCGCCGCCACCCCGGCCGCCGGCACGAAGCGATGCAGGTACACCAGCCAGGCCGAGGCCAGACCACCATCGTAGGCGCGCAGCTGCGCCGCCGCCGCGGCAGGCGTGGTGGGAATGCTGGCGACGATGCGGTCGAAGCGCGCCGCCTGCGGCGCGAACTCGGCGTCCAGCGCGCGTACCCGCGCCTCCATCCGCTGTTTCAGGCAGGCCCCCGGATCGGTCTCGGCCAGGCAGCTCTGGCGCTGCGCCAGCCAGTCGCGCTGCGCGTTGCGCACGCCAGGCCGCTGCGCCGCGGGGACCACGTCGCGCAGCGCCGCATAGCGCAGGGCCAGCCATTCCTCCGTGGCGTCCAACCGCTTGTCCGTGCACAACAGTCGCTCCACCGCCGTGGTTGCCTTGCTGCAATCGAACGACACCGCGCCGGCCTCGGGCACCCAGCCCAGTGCCAGCAGCAGTGCCAGCGCACGCATGCGCAGGCCAGGGCAAGCGTTCATGCCATCCTCCTCTCGTGCATCGTTGCGATCCCGGCACCGCTTGTCGCGCCGCCGTCAGTCCACCAGCACCGCGCGCGGCTTCTGCAACGACAGCAGGCCGAGCAGCGCGGCCAGCACCAGGTAGCCGCCGACGAACTGCCAGGCGATCAGCTTGGGCACGCCGCTCAGCGTCCATGGCAGGTACAGGCCGCCGCGCGGGTCCACCGAGTGGATCAGCCCGAACAGGGTCAGCCCGGCCGCCACCAGCAGGAACACGGCGGCACGGCGCAGGCGGCCGTCCACCATCGCCGCCACTGCGGCGATCCACAGCATCGCGGTGATGATGAAGCCGTTGCCCAGGGTCAGGATCACCGCCAGCTCGGGCAGGCCGTGGCCGTCCAGGGTGGTGGTGAGTTTCGCCAGCTGCTCCGGGGCGATCCAGCCAGGCGCCTTGATCGCAAGCAGGTACGCCACCGACGGCAGGAAACCCAGCACCATCGCGCCGGCATGGCGCTTGGGCGTGGCCTGGAAGGCCTGGGTGGTGATGTCGATGGCGACGTAGACGATGATCGGCGCCAGCACCGCCATCGGCAGCCACTGCACCAGGCCGGCGACCAGCCCGAACATGCCGCCCAGGCCGATGAACAGCCCGGTGAGCAGGGTGTAGCCGCTGCGCGCGCCCATGTGCTTGTAGGCCGGCTGGCCGATGTACGGCGTGGTCTGGGCGACGCCGCCGCAGACGCCGGCGATCAGGGTCGCGCCGGCCTCGACCAACAGGATGTCGCGGGTGCGGTAGTCGTCGCCGGCGGCACGTGCGCTTTCGCTGACGTTGATGCCGCCGACCACCATCAGCAGGCCGAACGGCAGCAACAGCGGCAGCAGCGGCACCGTGTCGGCCAGGCCGGCGACGAACCCCAGGCTCGGCCACGGCAACACCAGCTGCGGCGCGCTCCATTGCGGCGCCTGGTGGCCGGGAATGCCGAAGCCGGCCGCGTTGGCCCAGTAGTACAGGCCGGTACCCAACGCCAGCGCCAGCGGCACCCCCGGCAGGCGCCACGGCAGCCGCCCCTTGGCGATCAGCACGTACAGCAGCAGGCCCAATACCACCAGCCCGACCAGCGGCGTGCGCAGCGTCTCCAGCAGCGGCAGGAAGCCCATCAACACGATGGCGATGCCGGCGATGGAGCCGAGCAGCGCGGCGCGCGGCAAGGCGCGGGTGACCGCATCGCCGAAGAACGACAGCACGGTCTTCAGCGCGCCCATCACCACCAGCGACGCCATGCCCAGGTGCCAGGTGGCCAGCGCCGCGGCCTGCGGGTCCAGGCCCTGCTGCTTGTAGCGCACGAACGCCGGGCCGAGCACCAGCAGCGCCATGCCGATGCTGGTCGGCGCATCCAGGCCCAACGGCATCGCGGTGACGTCGCTGCGCCCGCTGCGCACGGCCAGCCGCCGCGCCATCCAGGTGTAGAGCAGGTTGCCGACCAGCACGCCGAAGGCGGTGCCGGGAATCATCCGGGTGTAGATGACCTCGACGGGGAACTGGAACAGGCCGACCAGCGCCAGGGTGATGAAGCCGAGGATCGACAGGTTGTCGACCACCAGGCCGAAGAAGCCGTTGAGGTCGCCGGCGACGAACCAACGCGGACGCGGCGAGACAGGAGCGGGAGTGGACATGCGGGCAGTGGCGGCGTTGGGGGTCGAGGGATGGTAAGGGCAAGCGGCACCGTCGGATCGGTGCACGCGCAGGATGCCGTTTTCCGGCGACGGCGCGCCGCGGCGCTACAGCGGCAGATGCAGGAACTGGTTGAACGCGCTCGGCACGTAATCGCCGAACGCCGGCCCGTTGCGGAAGCCGCGCCGGCGATACAACGCCAGCGCCGGCGCGAACGCCGCGCCGCTGCCGGTTTCCAGGCTCAGCCGCTGCAGGCCTTCGGCGCGGGCGACCGCGATCAGATGGTCGAGCAGGGCCGCCGCCGCACCCTGGCGCAGGAACGCCGGATGCGTGCGCATCGACTTCAGTTCGCCACCGCCATCGTCCAGCGTCCGCAACGCGCCGACCGCGGCCAGCGCCTCGTCGCGCCA
>NZ_AQOJ01000615.1:0-2128 GCF_000364685.1 Xanthomonas sp. SHU 166 | reverse complement strand
CCCGCCCCTGCGGCTGCCGCAGACCCGACAGGTCCAGCGCATACACACTGCCCGGCGGCGACTGCGCATGCATCTGCTGCACGTGGTACTCCAGCAACCCGCGCACCGCCGGATCGTCCAACTCATCGGGCCGGATCACGAACAACCCAACAGTCACCGCGGTCCGCCCTTGCGAATCCCCACTCCCCACTCCCGAATCCCGGCAGTCAAAACGACACGTCCACCGCCTGCCGCGCCCACAGCACCGACTGGTGCCCGGTGGCCTGCTTCCACGCCAGCCGGATCGCCTCGATGTCGGCGCGGCGCTGCGGGGTGTCCTCGTGCAGGATCACCAGCACCTTGGTGTTGAGCCGGTTCGGCTCCTTGGCGCCGCGGAACAGCCACTGGCCGTAGGCATCGAACACGGTCAGGCCGTCGGGAAAGCGCGGCGTCACTTCCTTGTCCAGGAATGCGCGCCAGCGCGCCTCGCTGATCGGCTCGGCCTGCGGACGGTCGGCCGGGCCGCTTTCCTCGCCCACGCCGAAGTACAGCTCGCTGCGCACCCAGCCGCTGGCCTGTGCCGGCCGCGCCGCATCGCCCTGCATGGTCGCGCTGACCTTGCTCGGCGCGGTGGGCGCAGACGGAGCGACGCTGGCGCAGGCGCTCAGGGCCAGGAGGACGGCGATCAACGGGGCACGCAAGAGCATCGGCAAGGTCTCGGTCGGAAGGGGCAGGCAACACACGATCGTAGGCCAGGTACGGACCGGGCCGGATAACCGCCGGGCATGAGCTCATGCCCGGGCGCACCGAACACACGGCTCGCACATCGCCTTAACGTCGAGCTAATATATCGCTTCATCCGGATGGATGCAGCAACCTTTGCCGACCCCAGTCGCCGCCATGGCCGGCGCGGCCGGTCTCGATGGTCATCGTTTCAGGAGAGAACCCCCATGTCGTCCCCGTTCGTCAGGCCGCTGAGCCTGGCCATCGCCCTGGCCCTGGCGGCCCCCGCGTTCGCCCAGGACGCCACCCCGGCCACCGCGACCAACCTCGATACGGTGATCGTCACCGGCACCCGCGCCAGCGGCCGCACCGTGCTCGAATCCACCGCCCCGGTGGACGTGCTCAGCGCCGAGGACATCCGCAAGGCCGGCGTGGTCAACGGCGAACTCGGCAGCGCGCTGCAGGCGCTGCTGCCGTCCTTCAACTTCCCGCGCCAGTCCAACTCCGGCGGTGCCGACCACGTGCGCGCCGCACAGCTGCGTGGGCTCTCGCCCGACCAGGTGCTGGTGCTGGTCAACGGCAAGCGCCGCCACACCTCGGCCTTGGTCAACACCGACAGCAAGATCGGCAAGGGCACCACCCCGGTGGACTTCAACGCCATCCCGATCAGCGCGATCAAGCGCATCGAAGTGCTGCGCGACGGCGCCGGCGCGCAGTACGGCTCCGACGCGGTGGCCGGGGTGATCAACGTGATCCTCGACGACGACCCGGACAGCGGCGCGCTGGAAGCCAGCTACGGCGCCAACCACACCGACGTCAAGCCGATCCACCGCACCCTCACCGACGGCCAGACCGGGTATGCCAGCGGCAAGGTCGGCACGCGGCTGGGCGAGGATGGCGGTTTCTTCAAGGTCGGCCTGGAACTGAAGAACCACGAGGCCACCAACCGCGCCGGCTTCGACCAGATCCCGCCGTTCGAGGAACAGACCCCGGCCAACCTGGCCCTGGCCGGCAAGCGCAACTATGAACTCGGCGACGGTGCCAGCAAGGATCTCAACGCCTGGCTCAACGGCAAGCTGCCGTTCGGCCAGGGCAGCGAGGTCTATGCCTTCGGCACCTATAACCAGCGCGACACGCAGGGCGCCAACTACTTCCGCTACCCCGACGGCGCCGCCAACTGGACCCAGGTGTATCCGCAGGGCTACCGCCCGGTGTCGCTGGGCGAGAACCGCGATCTGCAGGCGGTGCTCGGCGCGCGCGGGCAATGGGGGGAATGGGCCTACGACGCCAGCCTCGACTACGGCCGCAACGACTTCACCTACCGGCTCAAGCATTCGCTCAACGCCTCGCTGGGCCCGGGCAGCCCGACCCGCTTCAAGACCGGCGACTACGCGTTCGCGCAAGGCGTGGCCAACCTCGACCTGAG
>NZ_AQOJ01000614.1:0-4406 GCF_000364685.1 Xanthomonas sp. SHU 166 | reverse complement strand
CCGCCGGCGCCACCCACACCGTGGGCACCGGCGTGGAACTGCGCCGCGAGCACTACCGCACCCGCCCGGGCGACCCGGCCAGCTACGCCGCCGGCCCCTACACCGACCGCCCCACCGGCGCCCAGGCCGGCGGCGGCCTGACCCCGCAGGACGCGGCCGACCTGTCGCGCAACGTCGCCAGCCTCTACGCCAGCGTGTCCAGCCAGTTCGGCGACAAGCTCTCCACCGACCTAGCCGCGCGCTACGAGCACTACCAGGATTTCGGCGGCGAACTGACCGGCAAGCTGGCCGCGCGCTACGAGTTCGTCCCGGCATTCGCCCTGCGCGGCGCGATCTCCAACAACTTCCGCGCGCCGTCGCTGAGCCAGATCGGCTACGAGGCCAGTTCCACCGGCTACAACGCCAACGGACAGTTGCTGCAGGGCCGCCTGCTCTCGGTCGACAACCCGATCGCGCAGGCGCTGGGCGCGCGCACGCTGCAGCCGGAGAAGTCGCGCAACTACAGCCTGGGCTTCACCAGCCGTGTCGGCAGCCACTTCGACCTGTCGCTGGACCTGTTCCAGATCGATATCGACAAGCGCATCGCGCTGTCGGAAAACATCGACGGCGACGCCCTGACCGACTTCGTCGCACAGCGCTTCGGCATCGCCGGCCTGCAGAGCGCCAGCTTCTTCGTCAACGCCGCCGACACCCGCACCCGCGGCGCCGAACTGGTCAGCAACTGGCGGCAGGCGCTGGGCCAGGGCCAACTGCAGCTGACCGGCACCTGGAGCTACGCCAAGACCGAACTGGAGAACGTGGTGGCCACGCCGGCGCAGTTGCTGGCGCTGAATCCGGACTACGTGCTGTTCGGCGTGGAAGAGCGCAACACCCTGACCGAGGCGACCCCGCGCACCCGCGCGCAGCTGGCGGCGAACTGGAGCGACGCGCGCTGGTCGCTGCAGACCCGCGTCACCCGCTACGGCAGCGCCACCCGCGTGTTCGACTTCGGCGGCGGCTTCGCCCCGGAGCAGACCTACAGCGCCAAGTGGCAACTCGACGCCGAGGTCGAATACCACCTCACCCCGCAGTGGAGCGTGGCGGTGGGCGGACAGAACCTCACCGACGCCTACGCCGACCGCTCCAAGCCGGACATCGCCTACTTCGGCAACCTGCCCTACGACGTGCTCTCGCCGATCGGCAGCAACGGCGCTTACTACTACGGGCGGGTGCGGTACACCTTCTGACGAAGGTGTGGGAAATGGGGAGACGGGAATCGGGAATGGGGAAAAGCAACAACAGCGCGCAGGCACCGCTTTTGCTCTTCCCATTCCCGTTTCCCCATTCCCGATTCCCGGCCCCCGACAATCCACCTGATGCTAACGCTGTCCCGTTCATCATGAACAGATGGCAGACGCGCTCCCCCTCCGACCGCCGCCGCCGCGTCTGGACGATGCCTGCGCATTGTTCCTGGACGTGGACGGCACTCTCATCGCCTTTGCCGAACGCCCCGACCAGGTGCAGTTGCTGCCCGAGGTACGTGAGGCGATCGGCCGCCTGCACCAGCGCCTCGGTGGCGCGGTGGCGCTGGTCAGCGGACGTCCGCTGACGCAGCTCGACGCCTTGTTCGCGCCGCTGCGGCTGCCCGCCGCCGGCCTGCACGGCCACGAACTGCGCAGCGACGCCGACGCGCAGGCGGCGATGCCCGCCGATACCTCCGAGTTTCTGCATGCGCTGCATGCGCGTGCCGCGCATCTGCGCCAGGCGCATCCGGGCGTGCTGATCGAAGACAAGGGCGCCAGCGTGGCCCTGCACTGGCGGGCGGCGCCCAGCGCGGCCGAGGCGGTGCTGGCGTTCGCCGACGAACAGATCGCCGACCTGCCCGGTTACCGCCTGCAGCCCGGCGACCACGTGGTCGAGTTCGTGCCCGAAGGCAGCGACAAGGGCGTGGCGCTGACCACGCTGCTGCAGCAACCGCCGTTCCGCGGACGCCGCCCGGTGTTCGTCGGCGACGATCTCACCGACGAATTCGGCTTCGCCGCGGCCAACCAGGCCGGCGGCTGGAGCGTGCTGGTCGGCACCCGCGCCGACAGCGTCGCCACCTATGCGCTGCCCGATCCACGCGGCGTACACGCCTGGCTGCGCGATAACGCCGGATGAGGCCAGCGCAACGCCCGCCCGTCCGCGCCCCGTGGCCGCTTCCCCTACTGCTTCCGCACAAGGACCCGTCCGCTCCATGAGTTCCCCCAATCTCGACCTCGGCGTCATCGGCAACGGCAGCTTCGGCGCCCTGATCGACAAACGGGCCAGCGTGGTGTGGAGCTGCCTGCCGGCCTTCGACGGCGACCCGGCGTTCTGCGCCCTGCTCTCCCCGCGCGCGCATCCTGGCGGCGATTTCAGCATCGAACTGGAAGACTTCGTCGACAGCGACCAGCACTACCTGGCCAACACCGCGATCCTGCGCACCGTGTTGCGCGACGCCCACGGCGGCGCGGTGGAGGTGATCGACTTCGCGCCGCGCTGGCGCAACCACGGCCGCTTCTATCGCCCGGTCAGCATCATCCGCCAGGTGCGGCCGCTGGCCGGCAACCCGCGCATCCGCGTGCTCGCCAGGCCGCTGGCCGACTGGGGCGCGCGCCAGCCGGAGAGCACCTGGGGCAGCAACCACGTGCGCTGGCTGCTGCCGGACTTCACCCTGCGCCTGACCACCGACGTGCCGGTGCGCTTCATCCGCGACGAACTGCCGTTCGTGCTCAACCACCCGGTCAACCTGATGCTGGGCGTGGACGAATCGCTGACCCGCTCGCTGACCGGCTACATCCAGGAAGCGCAGGAACGCACCGAGGAATACTGGCGCGAGTGGGTGCGCTACCTGTCGGTGCCGCTGGACTGGCAGGACGCGGTGATCCGCAGCGCGATCACCCTGAAGCTGTGCCAGTACGAGGACAGCGGCGCGATCATCGCGGCGATGACCACCTCCATCCCGGAAGCGCCGGACACCCCGCGCAACTGGGACTACCGCTACTGCTGGCTGCGCGACGCCGCCTTCGTGGTGCGCGCGCTGAACCGGCTCGGCGCCACCCGCACCATGGAGCAGTTCCTCGGCTACATCTTCAACATCGCCACCACCGACGGCAGCCTGCAGCCGCTGTACGGCATCGGCTTCGAGGCGGCGCTGGAGGAACACGAGGTCGAATCGCTGGCCGGCTACCGCGGCATGGGCCCGGTGCGGCGCGGCAACCTGGCCTGGATCCAGAAGCAGCATGACGTGTACGGCAGCGTGGTGCTGGCCTCCACCCAGCTGTTCTTCGACCTGCGCCTGAAGGATCCCGGCGACACCCACACCTTTCTGCGCCTGGAGCCCCTGGGCGAGCGCGCCTTCGAACTGCACGACGTGCCCGACGCCGGCCTGTGGGAATTCCGCGGCCGCGCCGAGGTGCACACCTATACGAGCGCAATGTGCTGGGCCGCCTGCGACCGCCTGGCCAAGATCGCCGCGCGGCTGGGTCTGGAAGATCGCGTGCTGTACTGGCGCGAGCGCGCCGACCGCATCCACGCACGCGTGCTCGCCGAAGCCTGGAGCGCGGAGCTGGGGCACTTCACCGACACCTTCAACGGCCACCGGCTGGACGCATCGCTGCTGTTGCTGGCCGACATCGGGTTCATCGCCCCGGACGATCCGCGTTTCATCGCCACGGTCGAGGCGATCGGCCGCGACCTGAAGCATGGCGATGCGCTGTACCGCTACGTGGCGCCGGACGATTTCGGCGAACCGGAGACCAGCTTCACCATCTGCACGTTCTGGTACATCGACGCCCTGGCCGCGATCGGCCGCAAGGAGGAGGCGCGCGAGCTGTTCGAGCGCATCCTCGCCCGGCGTAATCACCTGGGCCTGCTGTCGGAGGATCTGGCCTTCGACAACGGCGAAGCCTGGGGCAATTTCCCGCAGACCTATTCGCATGTCGGCCTGATCATCGCCGCCATGCGCTTGTCGCGCAGTTGGCAGGAGGCGTCATGAGCAGATTGGTGGTGGTATCCAACCGCGTGGCCTTGCCCGGCGAGAACCGCGCCGGCGGCCTCGCGGTGGGCTTGCTGGCGGCGCTGAAGGAGCGCGGCGGCGTGTGGTTCGGCTGGAGCGGCAAGACCGTGCGCGGCGACAGCGGCGCGATGCACGAACAGACCCAGGGCGATATCCGCTTCGTCACCATGGACCTGAATCGCACCGACCTGGACGCGTACTACAACGGCTTCGCCAACCGCACGCTGTGGCCGCTGCTGCACTTCCGCCTGGACCTGGTCGACTACGACCGCGCCACCCGCGAGGGCTACCGCCGGGTCAACGCCATGTTCGCCGACAAGCTCGCGCCGCTGTTGCGCGAGGACGACACGGTGTGGATCCACGACTATCACCTGATCCCGCTGGCCTC
>NZ_AQOJ01000613.1:0-5390 GCF_000364685.1 Xanthomonas sp. SHU 166 | reverse complement strand
GCGCGGCATCGGCTGCCGCATCGGTTTCTTCCTGCACGTGCCGTTCCCCTCGGCCGACCTGATCCAGGCGCTGCCGGACCACGCGCGGCTGTTCTCCGGCTTCTACGCCTACGACCTGATCGGCTTCCAGACCCGCCGCGACGTCGACCGCTTCCAGGCCTACGTGCGCCTGTTCGGCGGCGGCAAGGTGATCAAGGACGGCGTGCTGGAAGCGCCGGGCGGACGCCGGTTCCGCGCGGCCATGTTCCCGATCGGCATCGACACCGAACTGATCGCGCAGCAGGCGCGCGCGGCGATGTCCAAGCCGGCGGTGCGCGACCTGCGCAGCAGCCTGCGCGATCGCCAGCTGGCGATCGGCGTGGACCGGCTGGACTACTCCAAGGGTCTGCCGGAACGCTTCCTCGGCTTCGAGCGCTACCTGGAACGGCATGCCGACCAGCGCGGCAGCCTCACCTACCTGCAGATCGCGCCGGTCTCGCGCGGCGACGTCACCGAGTACAAGCAGTTGCGCAACCAGCTCGAGCAGATCGCCGGGCACATCAACGGCGGGCATGCCGAGCCGGACTGGACGCCGCTGCGCTACGTCAACCGCAACTTCACCCACGCCACCCTGACCGGTTTCTACCGCGCAGCACAGGTCGGCCTGGTGACGCCGCTGCGCGACGGCATGAACCTGGTGGCCAAGGAGTACGTGGCCGCGCAGGATCCGGAGAATCCCGGCGTGCTGGTGCTGTCGCTGCTGGCCGGCGCCGCCGATGAACTGAAGGAAGCGCTGCTGGTCAATCCGCACGACCTGGACGGCGTGGCCGATGCCATCGCCACCGGTGCGTCGCTGCCCAAGGCCAAGCGCATCGAACGCTGGCAGGCGATGATGGACCACCTGCGCAAGCACGACATCAACGCATGGCGCCAGCGCTATCTGCAGGCGCTGGAGAGCGTGCGCTAGCCCCGGCACGCGCGTTGCACGACGCGGCGCGCGCAGCGCCAGCGCACTGTGCGATCCTGCCTTGCAGGCCATGCGCCATCCGCCATGGCGCGGCATGACGCGGTGTTCCGTGTCCCGTCGCGGCCAGACTAGCTGCCTTGCCTAACATAGTAGCCGCCACGCGCCGCGCCGGCTGATCTGCTTGCCGAGGCCACCGCAGCGCGGTTGCTGCTTCGCGATGCACGCCGCGCTTGCGGCCGCCCGCGCCGCGTCCCAGGCGCGGCCCTGCGTCGATCGCCTGCTGCGCCGCAGCACATCGTCACGCCTTCGGCGCTCCGCCTTAGGCGTTCAGTCCATATAAAGTTTCCGACGAACGGCAGGTGAAGGCGATCAAGCCGGCGCGGTGATATGCCGATACTGGATCACCCCCCACGCGATCGCACCGCCCTCGCGGCGTTGCCCGTTGTTTCCCAGCCGGTGCAGACCATGCCCTCGCCAACTGCCGTTCTCCGCCCCACCGCCTCCTGGCTGCGCCCGCGCTCGGCGCTGCTTGCCCTGTCCCATGTCCTGGTGCTGCTGGCGCTGGCCGGCTATGCGTTGCACGTCGGCCGCACGGTGGGAGCCAACGGATCGGCATTGCCGCGGTTGCTGCCGGCGCTGCTGGTCGCCGTGGCCGCCGCCGCGGCACTGGTGTGGCTCGGCAGACGCAGCGCGCCACGCGCCCTGGAACACGCCACGCAGGCGCTGCAGGCACTGGGCGAAGGCCGCTTCGAGCAGCGTGTGGAGGTGCTCGGGGACACGGCCGAGGTGGCGCTGCTGCGTGCGCTGCAGAACGCACAACAGGCGCTGGCGGCGCGCCAGGCGCAAACCGAAGCCGAACTGCGCCACGGCCGTTTCGTGATCCAGGCGCTGGACGATCTCGACACCATGGTGCGCATCGCCGACGACGATGGCCGCGTGCATTTCGCCAACCGCAAGCTGCTGCAGATGCTGCGCACCATCGAACCGGACGTGCAGCGCTTCCGCCCCGAATTCCGCGCCGAACAGTTCGTCGGCGGCAGCATCGGCGACATCTATCCGGACAGCCAGGCGGCGATCGATCGCATGCGCGCGCTGACCGGCTCCAAGCGCGTGCGCGCGCCGTTCTTCGGCCGCCAGATCGATTTCGTGTACAGCCCGATCGACGATGCCGACGGCCGCCGCCTGGGCACCATCGCGCAATGGGAAGAGGTGACCGCGCAGGTCAACGCCGAACAGGCGTTGGCCACGGTGATCGAGGCGGCCGCGCACGGCGATTTCAGCCAGCGCATCGAGACCGCGGCGATGGACGGCGTCCTCAAGTCGCTGGCCGAGGGCGTCAACCGCATTTCCGATGGGGTGGAGAGCAACCTGGCGCAACTGGCCGGAGCGCTGGCAGCGCTGGCCGAAGGCGACCTCACCCACCGCGTCGACGGCCAGGCGCAGGGCGTGTTCGCGCGCTTGCGCGAGGACACCAACCGCACCGTCGCCAAGCTCACCGAAATCATCGTCGGGATCCAGGAGTCGGCCGACACGATCCGCCGCGCCGCCTCGGAGATCGCCGCAGGCAATACCGACCTGTCCGACCGCACCGAACAGCAGGCGGCGAGCCTGGAGGAGACCGCCAGCTCGATGGAAGAGTTGACCTCGGCGGTGAAGCAGAACGCCGACAACGCGCAGCAGGCCAACGGCCTGGTGCAGAACACCGGCGAGGTCGCCCGTTCCGGCGGCCAGGTGATGGACGAGGTGGTGGCGACGATGCGTGCGATCAGCACGTCCTCGCAGCGCATCGGCGAGATCATCGGCGTGAGACGGCATCGCCTTCCAGACCAACATCCTGGCGCTCAACGCCGCGGTGGAAGCGGCGCGCGCCGGGGAACAGGGCCGCGGGTTCGCCGTGGTCGCCTCGGAGGTGCGGTCGCTGGCGCAGCGCTCGGCCGATGCGGCCAAGGAGATCAAGGACCTGATCGAAGCGTCCACGCGCACCGTCGGCGAAGGCGCCGCGCTGGTCAACCGCGCCGGCGCCACCATGCACGAGATCGTCGGTTCGGTGCAGCGGGTGACCGGCCTGATCGGCGAGATCAGCGCCGCCAGCGGCGAGCAGTCCAGCGGCATCGAACAGGTCAACCGCACCGTGGCGCAACTGGACGAGGTGACCCAACGCAACGCCGCCCTGGTCGAGGAAGCCACCGCCGCCGCGCGCAGCATGGAGGAGCAGGCCGGCGGCCTGGCTGCGGCGGTCGCGGTGTTCCGGATCGAGACGGGACAAGGGCGGCCGGGCGGCAGCAATGTCACCCCACTGCTGCGCCGTACGTACTGAGGCGACGCACGCGACGACCGCCCGCCCCGTCCAGGATCAGGCAAAGCGCATGAATTGCTGGAGCAGGAACTGCAACTGGCTGGCGCGGGTGGGAAACTCGCTCTGAGGAAAGTACCCGGTGTCGGTATTGATCACCGTCACGACGTCATCGCCATTGGGCGCTTGCGAAACGAAGGATTGCTGGGCCTGCCCGAGCAGCATCAATTGCGCCAGCACGTGCGGGTAGTAATCGGCATAGAACCGCTCCACCGCCTCGCGCGTGGCGAAGGCATGACCGGCATGGGCCTTCCTGCTGCGGCCGGTCGCATCGACCACCTTCAACGGCTTGTACACGTTGCCGGTCTTTTGCTTGTCGCCGCCCCACACTGTTCCGGCCAAGGCGCCCTCGTTGACGAAGACGACGGCGTCGTTCAACTCCAGTGGCTGGGCGGTATTCTGCTGGATGATCTCGTCGGTGCGTCGCGCGACCAGTTTCAGGCGTTCGATGCTGGCGGCGATGTCGGCCGCGCTTGCGCCGAGTTCGCGATACAGCGCCACATTCTGGATGTTCTGCGCGAAGGTGTCGTCCCGGTCCCAGTCGCCCGCATAGAGCCCCACCACGCGCGTCGGCCTTTCGTAGATGGCGAAACCGGATCGATGCAACGGACGCAAGCGGATGAACGGGCCCGTTCCGCTCATGTAGTAGGTACTGGGCAGCTGCTCGCCGACGAATCTGTAGTTCTTGATATCGATCGTGCCGAACACGCGATTGCTTGGATCGATCAGCCGCGCAGGCGTAGGACTGGGCATAGCGGAACTCCTCTCGGGCGGGTGTGGGAGCGTGGAAACGGGGGGCACCACGGTGCTATCTGCCAAGGAGGCTGACGGACGCCGCTGCCAGCGGCTTGCCAGCAGAAGCAGCAGAGGAATCTCCATCGTTGCCGGTCCGATCGCGTGGGTGGCCCGTCCGTCAAGAACGGCCACCGCAGGCACTTGTGAACCCGTGGCGATGGGCTCGCGCGAGGAAACAGCCGATCAGACGCGCCGCGCGCGTCGTGCTCACTCCAGAAAGCGCGAACGCTGTTGCGGCTCAGGCAGGAAACACTGCGCCGTGGTACCGAACCAGCGATGGCGGTTGCGCGCCAGCACCCGGTAGCCGGCATCGCGCCAGCGCCGCGGCAGCAGGCGCAGCCACGCGACGCTGCGCCACACCCCGCCAAGCCCGGCGATCACCGCGATCGCCGCGTCCGAATCGGTCAAGGCACCGTGCCGTGTCAGCAGCAGGAACGACAGCGGATCGGCCGGATCCAGGCCGTGCTCGCGCAACAGCGCGCTGCCGCGCGGCGACTGCATCGCCGCAAACCGGTAGCGGCCGCGGCGGTCATGGCGCAGCAGGAACCGCACCCAGCGGCTGCACAGCGCGCAGACCCCGTCGAACACGACGATGGCCATGTCCTCCGACGCCGCGGGCGCCGGCGGCTCAGGCCGGCGCAAGCCAGCCCTCGTAGCGGATGAACGGGCCGATCCACGGCAGGCTCACCGCGATCAAGAACGCGTAGCGGCCGTCGCGCTGGTCTTCGCGGCAGTGCACGCCGGCCAGCCAGCGTCGCGGCAGCGGCAGCACGCCGAAGGCCCAGGCGCGCGCCGCGCGCCATTCGATGCCGGCGCCGTCGATCCGCAGGGCGAATTCGAACACCACCGCACCCAGCCGCTCGCGCAGGCGGCCGCGGTGCAGCCACAGCCGCGAGGGCATGGCATGCGTGCCGAAGCGGCGTTCCCAGCGCTCGCCGTGGGCATCGGCGCGAAACACCACCTCCACCGGCGTCGCCGGCCCGGTGCGCGGCAACCGCACCAGCCACGCGCACAGCGGCAACAGCGGGTGGCGGCCGCGCTGGACCATCGCCTGACCGACATAGCGCGACTGCGACGAGGGCGTATGCAGTTCGCGCAGTACCGGCGGCAAGTGCGCGAACGCCGGACCCAGCACCTGCGCGAACAGCGACGGCGTCAGGGCGCGATCCACGCCAGGGTCGCCATGCGCCCGCTGCGGCGGTCGCGCCGATAGGAATAGAAGCGCTGCGCATCGGCGATGGTGCACAGCCCACCACCGTGGATCTGCTCCGGGGCCAGGCCAGCCGCGACCAGGCG
>NZ_AQOJ01000612.1:2500-5566 GCF_000364685.1 Xanthomonas sp. SHU 166 | reverse complement strand
GGGACGGGGATTTGGGGTAAAGCCCCTGGCGATGACCTACTCTCGCATGGCTTGAGCCACACTACCATCGGCGCAGCTGCGTTTCACTTCCGAGTTCGGGATGGGATCGGGTGGTTCCACAGCGCTAATTTCACCAGGGAGACGGTTGGAGTGTCGCCGCGTGCGTGTTCTCGGTTGTTGGACCGAGGACGGCAAGGGCGCCAGCCTCTCATGGGGTGTGATGTAGCGAGCGAGTGAGAGCGATCGACGTGTGTCGCGCTAAGGGATGCTTATGAGGAAGCATCTTGAGGTTATATGGTCAAGCCGCACGGATCATTAGTATCAGTTAGCTCAATGCATTGCTGCACTTACACACCTGACCTATCAACCACGTAGTCTACATGGTTCCTTTAGGGGACTTGTGTCCCGGGAGATCTCATCTTGAGGCGCGCTTCCCGCTTAGATGCTTTCAGCGGTTATCGCTTCCGAACATAGCTACCCGGCAATGCCACTGGCGTGACAACCGGAACACCAGAGGTTCGTCCACTCCGGTCCTCTCGTACTAGGAGCAGCCCCTCTCAAATCTCCAACGCCCATGGCAGATAGGGACCGAACTGTCTCACGACGTTCTGAACCCAGCTCGCGTACCACTTTAAATGGCGAACAGCCATACCCTTGGGACCGACTACAGCCCCAGGATGTGATGAGCCGACATCGAGGTGCCAAACACCGCCGTCGATATGAACTCTTGGGCGGTATCAGCCTGTTATCCCCGGAGTACCTTTTATCCGTTGAGCGATGGCCCTTCCATACAGAACCACCGGATCACTAAGACCTACTTTCGTACCTGCTTGATCCGTCGATCTTGCAGTCAAGCACGCTTATGCCTTTGCACACAGTGCGCGATGTCCGACCGCGCTGAGCGTACCTTCGTGCTCCTCCGTTACTCTTTAGGAGGAGACCGCCCCAGTCAAACTACCCACCATACACGGTCCCCGATCCGGATTACGGACCTAGGTTAGAACGTCAAGCACGACAGGGTGGTATTTCAAGGATGGCTCCACTGCAGCTAGCGCCACAGTTTCATAGCCTCCCACCTATCCTACACAGACGAACTCAACGTTCAGTGTAAAGCTATAGTAAAGGTTCACGGGGTCTTTCCGTCTTGCCACGGGAACGCTGCATCTTCACAGCGATTTCAATTTCACTGAGTCTCGGGTGGAGACAGCGCCGCTGTCGTTACGCCATTCGTGCAGGTCGGAACTTACCCGACAAGGAATTTCGCTACCTTAGGACCGTTATAGTTACGGCCGCCGTTTACTGGGGCTTCGATCAAGAGCTTCGCCTTGCGGCTGACCCCATCAATTAACCTTCCAGCACCGGGCAGGCGTCACACCCTATACGTCCACTTTCGTGTTTGCAGAGTGCTGTGTTTTTGATAAACAGTCGCAGCGGCCTGGTTTCTGCGACCCTCTTCAGCTATAGCTCGCACGAGCCACCAAAAAGGGTGCACCTTCTCCCGAAGTTACGGTGCCATGTTGCCTAGTTCCTTCACCCGAGTTCTCTCAAGCGCCTGAGAATTCTCATCCTACCCACCTGTGTCGGTTTACGGTACGGTCTGCGTAAGCTGAAGCTTAGGAGCTTTTCCTGGAAGCGTGGTATCAGTGACTTCGTCTAAAAGACTCGTCTCGGTGCTCGGTCTTAAAGGATCCCGGATTTGCCAAAGATCCAAACCTACCGCCTTTCCCCGGGACAACCAACGCCCGGTACACCTAACCTTCTCCGTCCCTCCATCGCACTTACGCGAGGTGCAGGAATATTAACCTGCTTCCCATCGACTACGGCTTTCGCCCTCGCCTTAGGGGCCGACTCACCCTGCGCCGATTAACGTTGCGCAAGGAAACCTTGGGCTTTCGGCGTGCGGGTTTTTCACCCGCATTGTCGTTACTCATGTCAGCATTCGCACTTCCGATACCTCCAGCAGACTTCTCAATCCACCTTCGCAGGCTTACGGAACGCTCCTCTACCGCGCATCGCTTATCGCGATGCACCCCAAGCTTCGGTTCACTGCTTAGCCCCGTTAAATCTTCCGCGCAGACCGACTCGACCAGTGAGCTATTACGCTTTCTTTAAAGGGTGGCTGCTTCTAAGCCAACCTCCTGGCTGTCTATGCCTTTCCACATCGTTTTCCACTTAGCAGTGAATTTGGGACCTTAGCTGTGGGTCTGGGTTGTTTCCCTTTTCACGACGGACGTTAGCACCCGCCGTGTGTCTCCCATACAGTCCGTCTCGGTATTCGGAGTTTGCAATGGTTTGGTAAGTCGCGATGACCCCCTAGCCATAACAGTGCTCTACCCCCGAGAGGATACATATGAGGCGCTACCTAAATAGCTTTCGAGGAGAACCAGCTATCTCCGGGTTCGATTAGCTTTTCACTCCTAATCACACCTCATCCCCTACCTTTGCAACGGGAGTGGGTTCGGGCCTCCAGTCAGTGTTACCTGACCTTCACCCTGGGCATGACTAGATCACCCGGTTTCGGGTCTACTGCCCGCGACTATGCGCCCTTATCAGACTCGGTTTCCCTTCGCCTCCCCTATACGGTTAAGCTTGCCACGAACAGTAAGTCGCTGACCCATTATACAAAAGGTACGCAGTCACTCTTACGAGCTCCTACTGCTTGTACGCACACGGTTTCAGGATCTATTTCACTCCCCTCTCCGGGGTTCTTTTCGCCTTTCCCTCACGGTACTGGTTCACTATCGGTCGGTCAGGAGTATTTAGCCTTGGAGGATGGTCCCCCCATGTTCAGACAGGGTTTCACGTGCCCCGCCCTACTCGTCTTCACTGGTATGGCCCTTTCAAATACAGGGCTATCACCTTCTATGGCCAACCTTTCCAGGTTGTTTTTCTAAAACCATACCAGCTTAAGGGCTAGTCCCCGTTCGCTCGTCACTACTTAGGGAATCTCGGTTGATTTCTTTTCCTCCGGTTACTTAGATATTTCAGTTCACCGGGTTCGCTTCCAGCAGCTATGTATTCACTGCAGGATACTGCCGAAGCAGTGGGTTTCCCCATTCGGACATT
>NZ_AQOJ01000611.1:0-489 GCF_000364685.1 Xanthomonas sp. SHU 166 | reverse complement strand
CGCCGGCTGCGTCCGGCACCGCCGCGTGCCACTGCGCAAACGCGTGTGCCGCCGCATCCAGGCGCTGCCGGCGCAGGGCCTGCTCGGCCTCGCGCTGCAGGCGCTCCAGCGCCCGATTCAGTTCCGCCTGGGTCTCGGGCAGGTCGACATGGCCGGGGTCGTAGCCACGCGCGCGCTCCACCAGCGCCGCGGCAGCGGCCAGGTCGCCGCGCGCCAGATCGCCGCGTGCGTGCTGCAGCAGTTCCGACAATGCATCCTCGCGGCCTTCCAGCGCCGCGGTGCGTTCCGGCGCGTACTCCAGGACACGCTGGTACAGCGGCAGGGCCGCGTCCGGGCCATCGTCCAGATGCCCGTCGTGGCGCGCCTGCGCCGCCCGTTGCAGCAGTTGATCGATGCCGGCGTGCGCGGCCTCGCGCGCGCGCAATGCCGCCTCGATGCGATCGGCATCGGCGCGCGGCACCTGCAGCGCGCGCGCCAGCGCCAGCGCCT
>NZ_AQOJ01000610.1:0-779 GCF_000364685.1 Xanthomonas sp. SHU 166 | reverse complement strand
CGGCGCAGGCGGACCGCGCCGGCCGCGCGCGAGCCGATCACCGTGACCGCCGCCGGCAGCAGGCCGATGATCAGCGCGGTGGCGGCGCCGCCGGCCCACTGCACGGCGCTGCCCAGCAGCACGTAGTAGACGATGTTGCCGAGCAGGCTCAGGCGCAGCAGCGCCCACCATTCGGGCGTGCCCAACGGCGCGGTCGCGGCACGCCAGCGCGGCAGCAGCACCACGGCGGCGATGGCGCCGTAGGCCAGGTAGCGCGAGATGGCCAGTTGCAGCGGCGAGAAAGCGCTCAGCAGTTGCGGCGCCAGGAACACCAGGCCCCACAGCGCGCCCGCGGCCATGCCGCTGCCGACCCCTGCCCATAGACGTTCGCGCATGCGGTTCGTTTCCGTATCGGCCGTGTCAGCCGTGACGGCTCAGCATGCCGGCGCCGGCAGCGGCCGGCTTGTCCCAGACTCCTGTCCTGGCGCCGGGCGATGACGGCGGCGGTAGGCGGCCGGGGTCTGCCCGGTGCTGCGCTTGAGCGCGCGGGTCAGCGCGCTCTGGTCGGCATAGCCGCTGTCCTGGGCCAGGTCGGCGATCGGCCGGTTGCCGTGCGTCAGTTGCCGGCGCACCCAGTCCAGCCGCCGTGCCGCCACCCAGTCCTGCGGCGTGCGCCCGAATGCGGCGCGGAACAGCGTGTGCAGGCGACTCGGACTCAGGTGCGCCAGCTGCGCCATGCGCCGCACCGGCCAGTCCTGGCCGGGCGCGGCCTCGATGCGTCGGCACAGCGCCTGCAGCCG
>NZ_AQOJ01000609.1:0-352 GCF_000364685.1 Xanthomonas sp. SHU 166 | reverse complement strand
GGCGCCGGTCTTCGCTGCGCAGCGCCTGGGCGCTGGCGTCCACGCGCGCGATCCAGGCGGCTTGCGCGTCGAGCGCGGCCAGGTCGGCGGCGCCCTCCAGACCTTCGTAGGCCAGGGTGCGCAAGGCTTCGCGCTGCTGCGCGCGCGCACGTTCGCGGGCCTCGCCGCCGCGCGCCACCACCCACGGCACACCCAGTCCGATCGCCAACGCCAGCACGGTCAGCACCAGCGCCGCGGGCCCGTGGATCGCCGCTGCCGCGGCAATGCCGATCGTGCCGACGCCGAGCAGTGCGGCCAGTGGCGCCAGCGCGCGCACCACCAGGCCGTCGACCTCGCCGATGTCCGACATCAG
>NZ_AQOJ01000608.1:0-2006 GCF_000364685.1 Xanthomonas sp. SHU 166 | reverse complement strand
GGCGCGGAGCCGTGCCGGTGCCAGCGGCAGCGCGCGGCGGAAGAACCACACCCGCAGGTCGCGGGCGATGCGCAGGGTCACGTCGTGTCCGACCAGCTTTTCGCCGTAGCGCGAGGCGATGCGCGCGAAGGTCAGTGCGCGAATGCCGGCCGATGGTGAGAAGAAGTTGAAGCCGCTGCCCATGCCGACCGCGCCGGCCAGCGCCGCGGCGGTGAGGAAGCCGCCGGACAGGCCGAGCAGCCCGACCCCGGCCAGCATCGTGCACAGCACCAGCAGGGCGGTCAGCAGCAGCCGGCCGAGATGGCGGCCGAACACGCCACGCAAGCTGTCGCGGGTGCCGCCGCTCATGACAGCGTCTCCTGCGTCGCGGTGGACGCGTCGCGCGCCGGCAGTCGCAGCACCGCATCGGCCCAGCGCATCGCCGCTTCGCTGTGGGTGGCGACGATCACGCTGCGGCCGCGGGCGAACTCCGCCAGCGTGTGCAGCAGGTCCGCCTCGGTGTCCGCGTCCAGGAACGCGGTCGGTTCGTCCAGCAACAGCAGTTCCGGATCGCGCAATAACAGTCGCGCCAGGCCGATGCGCCGCGCCTCGCCGCCGGACAGGCCGAAACCGCGCTCGCCGATCGGCGTGTCCAGCCCCTGCGGCAGACGCGCGGCGAAACGCAGCACCTGCGCCGCCTCGGCGGCGGCATGCAGTTGCGCAGCGCTGGCCTGCGGATCGGCCAGGCGCAGGTTGTCGGCGATGCTGCCGTGGAACAGATACGGCCGCTGCCCGGCGTAGCCGATGCGCAGCCCCTTGCGCACCTGCAAGGTACCGGCACGCGGCGGCAGCCACCCGGCCAGCGCTTCCAGCAGCGTGCTCTTGCCGCTGCCACTGGGGCCGACCAGGGCCAGGCGCTGTCCGGCATGCAGATCGACATCCAGGCCCTGCACCGCGTCGCAGCGCGCACCCAGCGGCCGCAGATGCAGCGCGCGCGCCTGCAGCAGCGGTACCTCGCGCGACGCGCTTGTGGAAGGCGCGGCGACGGGCATTGCCTCGGCAGCGGCGTCGTTCGGCACGACGGCCCCCTCGGCGTGCGCAGCCGGCGCATCCGTGGCCTGCGGCAGGCTTTCCAGCAGGCGCTCCACCTCGGCCGCCGCGGCCAGCGCATTGGCGCGGTCGTGGTAATGCGCGGCCAGGCGCCGCAGCGGCGCATAGAACTCCGGCGCCAGCAGCAGGCAGAACACGCCGGTGCCCAGGGTCGGCACGCTGCCGTGCAGGGCGATCATGCCGAGGTAGCTCAGGCCCAGGTAAAGCGCGACGATCGCCACGCTGACCGAGGCGAAGAACTCAAGCACGGTGGACGACAAGAACGCGATGCGCAGCACTTTCAGCGTGCGCTCGCGCACGCCCTCGGCAGCAGCGGCGATCCCGCGCAGTTCGTCGTCGCCGCGCCCGTACAGGCGCAACAGGCCCAGGCCCTTGAGGCGGTCGGCGAAGTGTCCGCCCATCCGCGCCAGTTCGCGCAACTGACGGCGGCCGGCGGCCTCGGCACCCCAGCCCACCAGCATCATGAAGATCGGCACCAACGGCGCGGTGAACAACAGGATCAGCCCGACCACCCAGTCGCTCCACGCCACCGCCAGCACGATCAACAGCGGCACCACGCTCACTTCCCAGCGCGCGGGCCGGTAGCCGGCGTAGTAACCGTCCAGCGCATCGCCATGCGCCAGCAGCAGTTCGCCGAGTTCGCCGTTGCGCTGTCCGCGCAGCCACAGCGGCCCGCGCTGCAGCAGTTGCCGGTACACGCGCCGGCGCAGCTCGAGTTTGGCCGCATCGGCGACATCGCCGGCGGCACGCTGCGCAGCGGCGCCGAGCCCCGCGCGCAGGACCAGCATCAACGCCAGCAGGCCGAAGACCGGCAGTGCCTGCGCCAGGTCGCGCCGCTCGACCAGCAGCGCCTGCACCAGCCAGGCGATGGCGCCGGCCTGCACGATCAGCAGCGCGCCGGACGCGCTGATCGCCGC
>NZ_AQOJ01000607.1:0-3586 GCF_000364685.1 Xanthomonas sp. SHU 166 | reverse complement strand
CCGCGCGCTGGCGCGGCACGGCCTGGGCTGAGTCGCCGGCTCAGCGCGCGGCGAGGTAGGCGCGCAGCGCGCTGCGCAAGCGCGCCAGGCCTTCGCCCAGTTCGGCATCGGTGAGGTTGAGCGCGGGCACGAAGCGCAGCACGTCCGGGCCCGCCTGCAGGGTCAGCAAACCATGCGCGGCGGCGTGGTCGAGGATGGCGCCGGCCTGTCCGGCATGCGTCGGCGCCAGCACCGCACCCAGCATCAGCCCGCGGCCGCGAACCTGCGAGAACAACGCAAACTCGTCGTTGAGCGCCGCCAGGCCGGCACGCAGCGCCGCCGATTGCCGCGACACGTTGGCGGCGATCGCCGTCGAGGCCAGCTTGCGCAGCGCCACCCGCGCCACCGCCGCGGCCAGCGGGTTGCCGCCGAAGGTGGTGCCGTGCGCACCGAACTGCATGGTCTCGGCCACCTTCGGCCCGGCCAGCAGCGCGCCGATCGGGAAGCCGCCGCCCAGCGCCTTGGCCAGGGTCACGATGTCGGGGACGACCTGGTCCTGCCAGTGCGCGAACAGGGTGCCGGTGCGGCCCATGCCGCACTGGATCTCGTCCAGCACCAGCAGCGCGCCGTGGTGGTCGCACAGCGCCCGCACCTGCGCCAGGAAGCCCGGCGCCGCCGGCATCACCCCGCCCTCGCCCTGCACCGGCTCCAGCATCACCGCGGCCACATCGCCGGCGGCCATCGCCGTTTCCAGCTGCACGATGTCGTTGAAATCGACGTAGCGGAAACCGCCGGGCAGCGGCTCGTAGCCTTCCTGGTACTTGGGTTGCGCGGTGGCGGTCACCGCGGCCAGGGTGCGGCCGTGGAAGCTGCCGCGGAAGGTGACGATCACCCGCCGCTGCGGCGGACGGCCCTGGGCGGTGGCCCACTTGCGCACCAGCTTGATCGCCGCCTCGTTGGCCTCGGCGCCGGAATTGCACAGGTAGGCCTTCTCCGCGAAGCGCGAGGCCACCACCAGTTCCTCGACCAGGCGCAGCGGCGGCTCGCTGTAGAACACGTTGCTGGTGTGCCACAGCTTGCCGGCCTGTTCGAGCAGCGCCGCCTGCAGGTCCGGATCGTTGTGGCCGAGCCCGCACACGGCGATGCCGGCGGACAGGTCGATGTAGTCGCGTCCTTCGCTGTCCCAGACCCGGGCGCCCTGGCCGCGCTCCAGCACCAGTTGGCGCGGACGGTAGATCGGCAGCGCGTAGCGTTGGCCGAGGGCGATCAGCTCCGCGGCGGAAGAAGCGGTCATCGAGGCAGTCCTGCGGGGAAAGCGCCGATTATAAGACCGCCGGCAGCGCACGGCCGGGGACTGCCGGCCGCCGCCTGGACCGACGGGGCGGCAGGCTGCTGTGCCACACCGCCGCCGCCCGCGCGCGTGCCGCAGCAACCCCACCACGCCGTTGCTCGACATGTGGGAGGGACTTCAGTCCCGACGCGTCAGCGCGACGGCGTCGAGACGGAAGCCCCTCCCACAGGGGGCTCTCCAGCAGCCGCGTCGCATCCGATCAGGACGCCGCCTGCCGCGGCGCGCGCGCCCGCGACCGCAAGGCGGCTCGGGTAGCATGGGCGCATGCGATTTTTCCTCGATTCCCCGCTCGCCCCGGCGACAGAGCACGGCTGGCGGCGCCGCTGGTTCGACATCATCTATCGGCACGACACCACGCCCTCGCGCAACTTCGACCTGTTGCTGGTCGCGGCGATCCTGGCCAGCGTCGCGGTGATTCTGGTCGACAGCGTGCCGGCGCTGCACAGCCGTTACGCCGGCGCGCTGTACGTGCTGGAGTGGGGCTTCACCGTGCTGTTCACCGCCGAGTACGCCTTGCGCCTGGCCACGGTGCAGCGGCCGCTGCGCTATGCGCTGAGCTTCTGGGGCGTGATCGACCTGTTGTCGATCCTGCCCACCTACATCTCGTTTCTGCTGCCCGGCGCGCAGACGCTGCTGGTGGTGCGCGTGCTGCGGGTGCTGCGGCTGTTCCGTATCCTCAAGCTGACCCGCTACGTCGAGGAAAGCAGCCTGCTGGTCGATGCGTTGTGGCGCAGCCGGCGCAAGGTGTTCGTGTTCCTGTTCACGGTGATCACCCTGGTGGTGATCTTCGGCGCGCTGATGTACGTGGTCGAAGGCCCGGCCAACGGCTTCACCAGCATTCCCACCGCGATGTACTGGGCGGTGGTGACGATGGCCACGGTCGGCTTCGGCGACATCGCCCCGCTCACCCCGCTGGGCCGCGCCATCACCTCGGTGCTGATCCTGATCGGCTACAGCATCATCGCCGTGCCCACCGGCATCTACACCGCGGAACTGGCCAACAGCCTGCGCGATGCCGACCGCAGCCGCGCGCCGGATCGGCGCACCTGCGCGCACTGCGGCCTGCACGGCCACGACCGCAACGCCGGCTATTGCCGGGGCTGCGGCCAGGCGTTGCCCGAGACGGTGCCCTGAGCCCTTACCAGACGCCCGTGTTCGGCATCGACGCCCACGGCTCGGCCGGCGCAAGCGCCTCGCCCTTCTGCAGCAGCTCGATCGAGATCAGGTCCGGGCTGCGCACGAAGGCCATGCGCCCGTCGCGCGGCGGACGGTTGATGGTCACGCCGAGCGACTGCAGGTGCGCGCACAGGGCGTAGATGTCGTCGACCTCGAAGGCCAGATGGCCGAAGTTGCGGGCGCTGCCGTAGTCCTCGTCCGAGCCCCAGTTGTAGGTCAGTTCGACCTCGGCTTCCGGGTTCTCCGGCGCGCCGAAGTACACCAGGGTGAACTTGCCGGCTTCGTTCTCGATGCGGCGGGTTTCGTGCAGGCCCAGGCCTTCGGTGAAGAACGTGCTGGTCTTCTCCAGGTCGTGGACGCGGATCATGGCGTGCAGGTATTTCATCGTGACAACTCCGACGGTGGGGGATGGGACGCGTGCCGTACCGCAATGGCGCGCGGAAAGGGCGCATAGGGTAGCGCCGGCGGCGTGCAGGCATGGCGACGCCGCGGCGGGACCGGTTCAGCGGAAATAGCAGGCCTTCAACGGCAGCGCCGCCGCGCCCACCGCGCTGGCATCGGCGGTGGCCGCGGCCGGCAGCAGCACCGGCAACGGCCGCGCCTGGCCGCGACGCGGCTGGTTGTCGATGCGCACGTGCGGAATCAGCCGCGTCGCCAGCTCGCGCGGCATGCGCCCGCCGAACACCACCGCCTGCGGATCGAAGATCGCCACGATCGCCGACACGATCAGCGACAGGCCCGGCGCCACCCGCGCGATCCAGCGCTCGATCGCCGGCCACGCCGGATCGTAGGCGGCCAGCAGCGCGCGGATGTCGGGCAGCGCGATGCCGTCGTCGGCCAGCAGTTGCCGCAACAGCTCCAGCGTGCCGCGCTCCAGCCCCTGCTGCGGCAGCATGCCGGCGAACTCGCCGGCGTTGCCGTGCGCGCCGCGCAGGCAGGTGCCGTCGATCACCACGCCGCCGCCCAGGCCGTAATTGAAGTGCAGATAGGCGAAGTCGCGGTATTGGCGGCCGATGCCGAGCAGGCTCTCGCCCGCCGCCGCCACCGTGCCGTCGTTGTCCACCCACACCGGCAGGCCCA
>NZ_AQOJ01000606.1:0-5153 GCF_000364685.1 Xanthomonas sp. SHU 166 | reverse complement strand
TCGAGCGCAGCGCATGCTCGGCGGTGCCGCGGATCTGCCCGCTGAAATCCAGCAATGCCAGCGACAGCGCGTCGGTCGCGATCGCATAGCCGACGGTATGGCCGTAGCCGGGATTGAGCGCGATGCCCGCGCCCGGCTTGCCGCGGCCCGCGTGCGCCAGCGAGGCACCGATCGCGACCAGGCCGCGCTCGGCCAGCGCGTCGACCAGACGCACCGCCGACTGCACGGTCAGCCCGGTGCTGCGGCTCAGATCGGCGCGGGTGGCGGTGCCGGCCAGGCGCAGGCGATCGAGCATGTGCCGCTCGTTGTCGCTGAGATCGGCGTGGATGGCGTGACGGGACTCGGGAAGACGCGGCAGGGCGACGGCGACTGGAGCGGGCATGGGCGGCGGTGGCATCAAGACCCGGGCAGCATAGCCGCGCCGCGCGTGGTCATCGCGGCAGCGAACGCGATCGGATGGAACAGAGCGTTTTTGCAACGCGTCGCCGCCCGTAGCGGCGCGTTGCGATCGCGGCCTCGCGACGCCCGCAACGCGCGGCCGCGGCACACTTGGCGACGCGGGCGCCGCGTCTCAGTCCAGGAACAGGTCCGGCAGCAGCGGCTGCGACGGATCCAGCGCGTAGCCGGACAACTCGTGCACCCCGGCCTCGGCCAGCACCGCGTCGTCGATCAGGAACTGGCCGTAGAAGCCGGCCGCCGGCCGGGTCAGCACGGCGTGCGCGGCGTCGGCCATGATCTCCGGTCGGCGGCCGTTGCCGGCGTCGACGCCGGGAATCATGTTCAGCGCCTCGGTGGCGATCAGCGTGCGCGGCCACAGCGCATTGACGGCCACGCCCTGCGGGCCGAACTCGCCGGCCAGGCCGAGGGTGACGAAGCTCATGCCCATCTTCGCCAGCGTATAGCCGGTATGCGGCGCCCACCACTTCGGGTCCAGCGACGGCGGCGGCGCCAGGGTCAGGATGTGCGGGTTGGCGCTGCGCAGCAGGTGCGGCAGGCAGGCCTGCGCGCACAGGAAACTGCCGCGCGCGTTGACCTGCTGCATCAGGTCGAAGCGCTTCATCGGCGTCTCCAGCGCACCGCGCAGCCAGATCGCGCTGGCGTTGTTGACCAGGACGTCGATGCCGCCGAAGGCCTCCACCGTCGCCGCCACCGCCGCACGCACCTGCTCCTCCTCGCGAATGTCGCACTTCAGCGCCAGCGCGCGCCCACCGGCCGCCTCCACCGCCGCCGCGGCGGTGTGGATGGTGCCGGGCAGCTTGGGATTGGGCACCGCCGACTTCGCCGCGATCGCCACATTGGCGCCATCGCGCGCCGCCCGCAGCGCGATCGCCAGCCCGATGCCGCGCGAGGCGCCGGTGATTAGGAGGGTTTTACCTTGTAAGGTCACGGGATTGGGGATTCGGGATTGGGGATTCGCAAAAGCTTAGCGCCTTGCCGTCCCCGCCAGTGCAACGTCAGACGCCGCCATACGCTGTTGCCAATCCCCAATCCCGAATCCCCAATCCCGGCCCCTCAGGGCTTCGGCCCCTGTCCCTCGTTGTCTTCCCACTTGAGCAGGCGCCGGGTGACGAAGCGGTACACCGGCTTGCCGCTGGCGAACCACAGTTCGCGCACCCAGGAATGGCGCTTGAGCAGGCGCCGCTCGACCGGGGTCAGCGCGTGCGCGCAGTACATGCGCTTGTGCTTGAGCAGATGGCGCAGGTCTTCACGCGCCAGCAGGCGCATCCAGCGCGAACGCGGCGCGCCGCGCACGGCCAGCTGGAAATCGATCAGCGCCGGGCTGCCGTCGGCCAGCACCAGCCAGTTGGCCTCCTTTGCCAGGTCGTTGTGCGCCACCCCGCGCCGATGCACCTGCTGCAGCAGACGCCGCGCAGCGCGGAAATAGGCCAGGTCGCCGCGCGGCGGCCGCTGGTACATCGCCGCGCCGTCCAGATAACTGCGGTCCAGGAAGGTGCCGTCCCAGCCGCGCAGCTGCGGCGTCGCCGCCATGCCGTTCAGCTGCCTCAAGGCGAGCGCCTCGCGCCGCGCCAGCCACCATGCGGGCAGCCGCAGCCACCACGGCGAGGCGGTGAGGTCGCGGCGGACGAAGCGCGCCTCGCCCTCGCCCAGTAGCAGGATGCGGCCGAAGCTGTCGGCCTTGAGGATCTGGACGGTGCGGGAAGCGGGGGCAGGCATCCGGCCAGTGTAGAGCGTGCGACGCGGTTTGACGGGTCTGCACGGTCGCCCGTCACTCCAGGCAGGCACCTGGTCCGGTGCTGCTCACCTGGGCGTCGTGCCAGGCGCCAGCGCACGCCGCGCGTGCGTGACGCCGCCGCCCTGCGAAGCGGCGGCGTCACGCACCGGCCCCGGCGCGGCGGCGCTGCCATCACCGGCACGGGACGGCGATCACGACGTGCCCGACGGCAGACCAGGTCTGCCGGGCGGCCCGGTTGCGCAAGGCCGGTCGCCCGACACGGCACCCCGGCGCTAACGGACCGTCATCGTGCTCCCTCTATACTTGCCCGATGAATGCCTCATGGACCGATGCCACGCTGGAGTGGATCGCAGCACACCCCATCCTGGCCGGCGCGGTCATCTTCGCCATCGCGTTCTGCGATGCGGTCATCATCCTCGGCACCCTGGTGCCGGCGCTGCCGCTGCTGTTCGCGATCGGCGTGCTGATCGGCCTGGGCCAGATCTCCGGCCCGTACGCGGTGGTCAGCGCCGCGCTCGGGGCGCTGATCGGCGATGCGCTCAGCTACTGGGTCGGCTATCGCTGGGGCCATCAGTTGCGCAACTACTGGCCGTTCAAGCGCTATCCGCAGTTGCTCGACCGCGGCGAGGCGATGTTCCGCCGCAATGCCTTCAAGAGCATCCTGGTGGCGCGCTATGTCGGCGCCATCCGTCCGTTCGTGCCGGCAGTGGCGGGCATGATGAAGATGCCGCTGCGGCGCTATCTGCTACCCAGCAGCGTGGCCGCGGTGACCTGGTCGCTGCTGTTCCTGGGACCGGGCTGGCTGCTGGGCCAGGCCTACGACGCGGTGGCCGCGGTCGCCGGGCGCCTGTTCCTGGTGCTGGGCCTGCTGGCGCTGGCGCTGGGCCTGGTGTGGGCCATCGTGCTGTACGGCTACCGCTGGTCGGCTGGGCACATGGACGCACTGCTGGCGCGCGGCCTGGACTGGTCGCGCCGGCACCCGGTGCTGGGCCGCTACTCGATCGCGGTGTTCGACCCGCAGCGCCGCGAATCGGTGCCGCTGGCGATGCTGGCGGTGATGCTGCTGGCGCTGGGCTGGGGCTGGTTCGCGCTGCTGATGGTGGTGGTGGCGCACGGCGAGCCGCTGCGCCTGGACTTGGCCGTGCACGACCTGATGCTGGCCCTGCGCAACCCGCTGGCCGACTATCCGATGACCGCACTGGCCTCGCTCGGCGACTGGCAGGTGCTGCTGCCGCCGACCGCGCTGGGCCTGCTCTACCTGGCCTGGCGCCGACGCTGGATGGCCGCGGCGCACTGGCTGGCGGCGCTGGCGTTCGGCCTGGCCCTCACCAAGCTGCTCGGCACCACCGTGCACGTGGTACGCCCGCCGGCGGCCAGCAGCGGTTTCGGCTTCCCCTCGGTGGCGGTGACCATGGCCACCATCAGCTTCGGCTTCTTCGCGGTGCTGATCGCGCGCGAGTTGCCCGGGCGCTCGCGGGTGTGGCCGTACCTGCTGTCCGGCGCGGTGGTGACCCTGATCGGCTTCGCCCGCCTGTACCTGGGCGCGCACTGGCTCAGCGACGTGGTCGGCGGCATGCTGTTCGGCATCTTCTGGCTGCTGGTGCTAGGCATCGCCTACCGCCGCCGCTTCAACCGCGGGTTCTGGATGAAGCCGCTGGCCTGGCTGTTCTACGGCGGCTTCGCGATCGCCGCGCTGTGGTACGCGCCGCGCCAACTGGAACGCAAGCTGGCCAAGTTCGAACCGCCGCCGCCGCAGGTCACGCAACTGGCGGACGCGGCCTGGTGGCAGCACGACTGGCGCACCCTGCCGTCGCGGCGCAACGAGTTCGACGACGACCAACGCTGGCCGTTGGACATCCAGGTGGCCGGGCCGCTGGCGCCGCTGCAGCGCCAGCTCGAAGCGGCCGGCTGGCGCGTGCAGCCGCAGGCCGGCTGGCAGCAGGCGCTGCAGTTGCTCGACTACAAGGCCACGCCGGCGCAGGTGCCGGTGCTGCCGGCGACGCTGGACACGCGGGTGGAATCGCTGCTGATGCTGCGCCCCGGCCCGAATCCGGACGAGCTGTACGCGCTGCGGCTGTGGCCGGCGCCGGCGCGCCTGCAGCCGGGCAACGTGCCGCTGTGGCTGGGCAGCGCGCAGAGCCTGCGCTACGAGCGCCACTTCAACCTGATCGGCCTGTGGCGACCGCTGCGCGGCGCCGATCCGGCGCTCAATGCGGTGACCGAGGCGCTGCACGCGCTGCCCACGCGCAAGGACATGCACCGCCGCAGCGAGATCCCGGTGCTGCTGGTACGCAGCGAAGGCGAAGCGCCGCCGTCGCCCTGAGCGGCGGCGGCGGTACGCCTCAGGCTTGAACCGGTCGGCGCGGCGCTGCCCTGCAGGCGCCGGCGGCGGGCGATGGCGGCTACTTCACCTCGACCCGGATCGAACGCGAGTCGGTGGCACGGTCCTCCCAATGCCGCGAGTAGACGAGCTCGATCGCGCCGCTGCCGTGATCGGTGGCCTTGAAGGTGTAGGTGACAGTGCTGGGGCAACCCATGCGACCGGTGGCGCAGGCCGTGCCGGGTGCATGCTCGATGTCGAGCAGCGCCAGCGGCGCGGGCAAGCTGCGCAAGGCCCAGGCGCTGCCGGTCGACCCGTTTTCGGAGAGGGTGACCACGAACAGTTGCCCGCGCTGCAGGGCGAACGGCTTCATCGACGGCGCCAGGCAGGTCTTGGGCGACACCTGATCGGCATTGCCGGTGACCAGGGCGATGGAACCGCGCGGGCAGTCGGCCTGGCCGGCTGCGGCTGCGGGCGCGGGGGCCGTCTCGGCGGCGATGGCGGGCAGGCTCGGACAGCCGCCGGCGGACAGCAACAACAGCAGGAAGGAACGCCTCATACGAAGTCCTCGATCGTGCGTGGATAGGACGTCAGGCCGCCGGGGCGGGATGCCGTTGCCGGCGGCCGGGCGCGGCCGCC
>NZ_AQOJ01000605.1:0-3470 GCF_000364685.1 Xanthomonas sp. SHU 166 | reverse complement strand
GTCCAGATACAAGGAGCGGCTTCAGCCGCGACAGGCGTTCCCGGGAATGCGTGTCGCGGCTAAAGCTCCTACGGCAATCCCGGCATGTGCGCCGGCATCTGTCAGCCGCTGCTTACACCGCGCCCGCCCGGCGCCGGTAATCCACGAATTCGAAGGCCAGCGCATGCCGCGCATCCGCCGGATGCGCTTGCCGCGCCACCACCTCCCATTGCGCCGGATCGAACGCGGGGAAATGCGCATCGGCGCCGTCGACCACGGTGTCGACATGGGTGAGGTACAACACGTCGGCCAGCGGCAGGGTCAGGGCGAAGATGTCGCCACCGCCGATCACCGACAGCTCCGCAACGCCGGCCGCGCGCGCCGCGTCGATCGCCGCCTGCAGCGACGCCACCGCCTGCATGTCCGCGAATGGCACCTGCCCGGAACGGGTCATCACCAGGTTCAAGCGCCCGGGCAACGCGCGCCCCAGCGACTGCGCGGTCTTGCGCCCCATCAACACCGGCTTGCCCAGGGTCAGCGCCTTGAACCGCTTGAGATCGTCCGGCAGGCGCCACGGCAAGTCGTTGTCGCGACCGATCGCATTGGCCCGATCCAGCGCCGCGACCAGGCTCAACTGCAGCGAGGGGCGCGTAGACCGCTCCAAATCCGTCCCCGCCGCCACTGCCGCCTTTTCCGATTCCCCATTCTCCATTCCCCGCTCCCCGCCACTCACACCGCCACCGGCGCCTTGATCGCCGGGTGCGGGTCGTAGCCCTCGATGGCGATGTCGTCGTAGGTGAAGGCGAACAGATCGGTCACCGCCGGATTCAGCCGCAGCTGCGGCAACGGCCGCGGCGTGCGTGCCAGCTGTTCGCGCGCCTGTTCGAAGTGGTTGGAATACAGATGCGCATCGCCCAGCGTATGCACGAAATCGCCCACGCCCAGGCCGGTCGCCTGCGCCACCATGTGGGTCAGCAGCGCATAGCTGGCGATGTTGAACGGCACGCCCAGAAAAATGTCGCCGCTGCGCTGGTACAGCTGGCAGCTGAGCTTGCCGTCGACCACGTAGAACTGGAACAGGCTGTGGCAGGGCATCAGCGCCATCTGCGGCAGTTCGGCCACGTTCCAGGCGCTGATCACCAGCCGACGCGAATCCGGATTGCGCTTGATCTCGTCCACCAGCCACTGCATCTGGTCGATCTCGCGACCGTCGGCACCGGTCCAGCGCCGCCACTGCTTGCCGTACACCGGGCCGAGTTCGCCCTGCGCGTCGGCCCACTCGTCCCAGATGCTGACCTTGTTGTCCTTGAGATAGGCGATGTTGGTCTCGCCCTTCAGGAACCACAGCAACTCGTGCACGATCGAGCGCAGGTGCAGCTTCTTGGTGGTGACCAGCGGGAAGCCGTCGTTGAGATCGAAGCGCATCTGCCAGCCGAACACGCTGCGCGTACCGGTGCCGGTGCGGTCGGATTTCTCCGCGCCGCGCTCCAGCACGTGCTGCAGCAATTCCAGGTACTGCTTCACTTGCTCACCTCCGGCGGCGGCACCGGCTGCAGCACCGGCGCGCTGCGCGAGCGCCACAGCAGGAACAGGCCGAGCAGGATCAGCGGGATGCTCAACTGCTGGCCGCGGGTCAGCCAATGGAACGCCAGGTAGCCGAGTTGCGCATCCGGCACCCGCACGAATTCCACCGCGAAGCGGAACACGCCATAGAGCAGCGCGAACAAGCCGGACACCGCATAGCGCGCGCGCGGCTTCATCGAGAACGTCCACAGCACCACGAACATCACCAGCCCTTCCAGCGCCGCTTCGTACAGCTGCGACGGATGGCGGGCATAGCCATCGAGCAGGCCCGCGGCGTATTGCTGCTGCAGTTGCGCGGCACTCTTCAGGCTCTCCAGTGCCGGCGCATTGGCCACGCCGTCCTGTATCGGCGCGTGCGGGAAGATCACGCCCCAGCCGGCATGGGTCAACTTGCCCCACAACTCGCCGCCGACGAAATTGCCGATGCGGCCGAAGCCCAGGCCCAGCGGCACCAGCGGCGCGATGAAGTCGACGGTGTCGAAGAAATGCAGGCGCACCTTGCGCGTCCACCACAGGCAGGCCGCCAGCACGCCCAACAGGCCGCCGTGGAAGCTCATGCCGCCGTCCCACACCTTGAAGATCAGCAGCGGGTCGGCCAGGAAATCGGACAGCGCGTAGAACAGCATGTAGCCGATGCGCCCGCCCAGCACCACGCCAAGCATCGCGTAGAACAGCAGGTCAGAGAAACCGTCCTCGTTCACCCCGGGCAGGCGCCCGGCACGGATGCGGCGGCGGCCCAGCCACCAGGCCGAGATGAAGCCGGCCAGATACATCAGCCCGTACCAATGCACCTTCACCGGCCCGAACGAGAAGGCGATGGGATCGATCTGGTGGAGATAGGTCATGCGCAAACGTCGGCCGGGGGCAAAGAGTGCCTATTCTGCCACCGACTCCGCTGCTTGCCGCGCCTACGGACGGCGCAGCGGGGTAGCGCTTCATCTGCTGGCAGGCGCACGCGTCTGCCACTGACTCCGCTGCTTGCCGCGCCTGCGGACGGCGCAGCAGGGTGGCGCTTCATCTGCTGGCAGGCGCACGAACCTGCCACCGACCGACCCCAAGACAATAGGCTCAGCCCAGCCGCCACGTGCCCCTCATTGCTTGTGGGAGCGGCCCATGTGGCCTCCAGGCCATCAGCGGCAACGAGCAGAGCCATCGGGTTCACTCCGGCGCTATCGCGTCGGGACTGAAGTCCCTCCCACCACACCACCCGTCGCACCCATGCAGGAGCGGCATCGCCCTGATGTGGGAGCGGCTTCAGCCGCGACGAGCAGAGCCATCAAGCCCCAGCCCGGCACTCTCGCCTAGGGACCGAAGTCCCTTCCACAACACCGGCGCCTCTGCTGACAGCGCAAACCACCACAGCAGCACACTCAATCCAGCACCTGCGGCAGGTTCGGCAGTTCGTTCTCGCCCGGCTGGCCCGGCTGTGCCGGGAAGTGCGCGGCCAGCAACGCGGACACCGCGCCGACGCCGGCGATCACCGCCTGTTCGGGTTGGCCCGCACGCATGTCGCGCTCGATCAGCGCGCAGACCTGGCGCCATTGTGCGGCGTCCACCCGCCCGTGCAGTCCACGGTCGGCGACGATCTCGATGTGGTGATCGGCCAGCAGCAGATAGATCAGCACGCCGTTGTTGGCGTCGGTATCCCAAGTGCGCAACTGTGCGAACGCCTGTTCGGCGCGCAGCCGCGGCGCCATGCCGCGCAGCACCTGCGCCGGTGCCAGCCCCGATTCCACCGCGAACATCACCTGCCCGCGGTGCAGGCGCTCGCCCTCGGCGATCGCCGCACCGATGCGCTCCAGGCTGGCCGCCGGGAACAGGCGCTGTGCGGACGGCGCGAACAGGTGCCGGAGCAGGCGCATCACCAGCTCCCCGAGGCGCCACCGCCTCCGGAACTGCCGCCACCA
>NZ_AQOJ01000604.1:0-870 GCF_000364685.1 Xanthomonas sp. SHU 166 | reverse complement strand
CCCCCGCCAGCCAGGCCCCGGTGTCGGCCTTGCCCGGCGCCTGCGCGCCGGCCGCCGCGGCCGCTTCGCTCACGGGGTGCGCCCGCGCGGGGCGACCGTATCCTGGCCCTGCGCGTCCTCTTCCTCCACGCGCTCCTTGGCGTCCTTGGCGCTGCGCGTATCGACCGTCACCGTCACCGACATGCCCGGCACCAGCACCTTGCGCGCCTCGGCGCCGGCCTTGAGGCGGATCCGCACCGGCACCCGCTGCACCACCTTGGTGAAGTTGCCGGTGGCGTTCTCCGGCGGCAGCAGCGCGAACTGCGACCCGGTGCCCGGGGCGATGCTCTCGACCACACCGTCCAGTTCCACCCCGGATAGCGCATCGACCTCGATCCGCGCCGGCTGCCCCGGCCGCATCAGCCCGACCTGGGTTTCCTTGAAGTTGGCGCTCAGGTACAGCGCGTCCACCGGCACCACGCTCATCAACCGGGTGCCGGCCGCGACGAACTGGCCGACCTGCACGGTCTTGTCGCCGATGCGGCCGGCGATGCGCGCGGTCAGGCGGGTGTCCTCCACCGCCACTTCCGCCTGCGCGGCGTCGGCCTGCGCCTGCACCAGCCCGGCGCGGGCCTGGTCGAGCTTGGCGCTGGTGCCCTGCACCTGGCTCTCCGCAGCGACGACCTGGGCCTTGGCCGCGTCGAACTGCGCCTGCGCGCGGTCACGGTCGTGGACGATGCTTTCGTAGTGTTCGTGGGTGTCGGCGCCGGACGCGGCCAGCGGCCCGAAGCGCTTGGCCTCGCCCTGGGCGAAGCGCAGGCTGGCGGCGGCCGCAGTCACCTGGGTGCGCGCCTGCTGCAGGCTGGCGCGCTGCGCCTGCAGCCCGGCCTC
>NZ_AQOJ01000603.1:0-519 GCF_000364685.1 Xanthomonas sp. SHU 166 | reverse complement strand
CGCGGCGCCGAGCTGGCGGCGCAGGGTCGCGGCCTGCGCCGCGGAGTCGGCGCGCAGGTCCAGCCACCAGCGCGACTGGCCGCTGCCGCCACTGGGGATCAGGTCGGCGTTGAAGCCGGCACGGGCCAGTTCCTGGCGGCGGCGCTCGGCCCCCTCGCGGCTGCGGTACTGGCCCAGGGCGATGGCATTGCCGGCATCGCCCTGGCGCAACGGGTAATAGTCGCGGATGCCGGCGGCGACGATGCGCTCGGTGGCCTGCCTGAGGCCGTCTTCGCCGCCGATGGTCGGCAGGATCACGCGGAAGCTGGTGGCGTCGCTGTCGGCGGCCTCGCGCAAGCGCGGACGCGGCGCTCCCGGGGCCAGCGCGGCGACGGCCGCCTGCGCCGCGTCGCGGTCCGGGTACGGTCCTACGCTCAGGCACACCGCCGCGTCGGCGGCGGGCTTCGCCGCAGGCTCGACCTGGCTCTGGGTTGGAGCGGGCGCAGGCACGGCAGCGAACGGCGTGGGCGCAGTGGACGG
>NZ_AQOJ01000602.1:0-466 GCF_000364685.1 Xanthomonas sp. SHU 166 | reverse complement strand
GTGGGAGCCGCCGGTGCGTCAGCCTGCGCCGGAACCGCTTCGACAGGATCGGCAGCGACGGCGGTGTCCGCTTGCGCATCGGCTGGCGCGGCGACAGGCGCGGCCGTCGGCGCAGTTGGCGCAGCAGCCGGCGCCGGCGCTTCATTGACCAGTTGCAGCGTCGCCACCCCGGCCGGCACGGCCGGCATCGGCACCGCTGGCGGGGTCGGCGGCTGCATCGCCCACCACACCGCGACGCCAAGGTTGAGGATGGTCAGGACGACGAGCAGGGCGCGAACGAGCATGGCCGGATTCTAGAGCGTGCGATGCACGTTGGGAGAGACAGTGACGTCTGCGTGGGACGTTGCGACTTCGGCGCAACGTCCGCTTCGCCACGCCGCGTTGCATCGCGGCCGCCTGCGCCGGCCCGCTCAGGCGGCACCGGCACCGGCACCGGCACCGGCCACGGCGTGCGCCTGCGCCCACA
>NZ_AQOJ01000601.1:0-659 GCF_000364685.1 Xanthomonas sp. SHU 166 | reverse complement strand
CCGCGGCGCCGGCCGCCGCCGCTGGCGCACGCCTGGAAATCGCGCCGGCGGTGCCGGCGACGCGCCGCGAGGCGGGAACCAAGTCCGGCACCGGTGCCGGCGACGAAGGAGACATGGTGGCAGCCCAACAATTGCAGCAGGCGCGCGAAGACCTCGCGGCACGCGATGCCGAGGTTCAGGAATTGCGCTCGCGGGTGGAGCAGCTCGAAAAGCTCAAGTCCCAGCAGCAGCAACTGATCGCGTTGAAGGACAGCGACCTGGCTGCGGCGCAGAAGCGCCTGGCCCAGGCCGGGCAGGCGGCGCCAGCGGCCGTGCCCGCGCAGGCGCCGGCCAATGACGGGTTCCCGCTGTGGCTGTGGGGCGGGCTGAGCCTGCTGGTGCTGGGCCTCGGTGCCTGGCTGCTGTCGCGCCGGCGCAAGCCCTCGCCGCTGCCGCCGTTGCCGCGCGACGACGACGCCGCGCTGGCGGCGAGCGCCGCGGTGCCGGTGGTCGCGCACCGTGATGTCGATGCGCCGGAACTGCCGCCGCTGGAGCCGGCCGAGCCGCTGGCCGAGGAGGAGACGGTCGCCCGCGACCACGAGGCGTTGGAAGAGTGGTCGCGCGCCGACCATCTGGACCACGCTGCCGCCGATCACGCCGATCACGCCGATCACGCCGAT
>NZ_AQOJ01000600.1:0-420 GCF_000364685.1 Xanthomonas sp. SHU 166 | reverse complement strand
GCCGTGGCCGCCGCAGCGGGCTTGGCCGGCGCGTCGGACGTCGTCGCGGCGGCCGCGGGCTTGCTGTCCCCGCTGCTGGCCGTACTCCCCGACTCGGCCAGGTTGCGCTTCTTGTCGCCGTCCTTCTTGAAGTCGGTCTCGTACCAGCCGCTGCCGGACAGGCGGAACGCCGGCGCGGTGAGCTGGCGCTTGACCGCCGTAGCGGAACAGGCCGGACAGGTCTCCGGATCGGGATCGGACAGTTTCTGCAGGCGGTCGAAGCTGTGACCGCATGCGGCACATTGGAAAGCGTAGATCGGCATGGCGGCAAAAACGCGAGAGCAACTGAGGCGGCCAGTATGGGGGCCGCACGCCGGCTTTCAAGCGTCCCCGCTCATCACGCCGGCCCGGGCTGGGGCCGCGGCGCCGCCTGCCGGCGCA
>NZ_AQOJ01000599.1:0-489 GCF_000364685.1 Xanthomonas sp. SHU 166 | reverse complement strand
CGCTCACGCGCGTGCCGCCGCCTCGCGCAATCCCGCCGCAACCCGGCGCAGCACGGTCGCCGCGCACAACAGCGCCACGGCCATGGCGACGGCCGTGACCGTCGCCGCGCCGACCCAGGCGCCGGCCAGCAGCAGCCCCAGCACGCCGATGACGAAGGCACGGTCGCTCTTGCCCATTGGCCCATCGTAGCGGCGGCTGGCGCCGACCATCAGCCCGAGCACGCCGGCATATTCGGTCAAGGCCGCGGTCAGCGCCATCAGCCACAGCCAGCCGGCACCGACGCCGGGCACGCCAAGCAGGCTCAGGTACAGCGCCGCATCGGCGACCACGTCGCACAGTTCGTTGAGGTAGGCGCCCAGCCGCGACTGCTGGCCGAACTCGCGCGCCAGCATGCCGTCCACCGCGTTCATGGCCATCCGCAGCAGCATCCACAGCGGCAGCAGCGCGTACCACAGCGGCTGCGCCGCGCCTTGCGTGTAGACCACCGC
>NZ_AQOJ01000598.1:0-2096 GCF_000364685.1 Xanthomonas sp. SHU 166 | reverse complement strand
AGCGACAGCAGCGCCGCGGCCGCCGTCACCTGGTTGGCGGTGACGCCGAGCCGGTCCAGCACGCGCACGCCGGGCCGCAGCAGGTCCTGGAAACGTCCTTTGAGGGCATAGATCGACACGCGCGTGGTCCTGACGGCGAGGGCGGGGCGGCGACAGCCTAATGCATCGCAGCGGCTGCGCGCGCGGCCGAGGCCACGGCGCAGGTGTTTCGCACGGCCCGCACGCACCGCGCGCGGGCTCCACGACGAGGCGCGCACACCGTGTGCCGGCGCCGCCGCACACGCGATCCGCAGGCCCGTGGGCCCCGCCGGCCGGGCGTCGGCGGGCCTCAGCGCCTACAATGGCGGCCCGTTCCGCTGCCCCCGCCCTGCCCCATGTCCTCCGATTTCCTGCCCGTGCGCCGGGCGCTGCTGTCCGTTTCCGACAAGACCGGCCTGATCGACCTGGCCCGCGCGCTGGCCGCGCGCAACGTCGAACTGCTGTCCACCGGCGGCACCGCCAAGGCCCTGCGCGAGGCCGGGCTGGCGGTGAAGGACGTGTCCGAACTGACCGGCTTCCCGGAAATGATGGACGGCCGGGTCAAGACCCTGCACCCGCTGGTGCACGGCGGCCTGCTCGGCCGCGCCGGCACCGACGATGCGGTGATGGCCGAGCACGGCATCGCCGCGATCGACCTGCTGGTGCTCAACCTGTATCCGTTCGAGGCGGTCACCGCCAAGGCCGACTGCACGCTCGCCGACGCGGTGGAGAACATCGACATCGGCGGCCCGGCGATGCTGCGCTCGGCGGCCAAGAACTTCGCCCGCGTGGCGGTGGCCACCGATCCGGCGCAGTACGCCGAACTGCTGGCCGAGCTGGAGGCCAGCGACGGCCGGCTGTCGGCGGCCAAACGCTTCGCCCTGGCCGTCGCCGCGTTCAATCGTGTCGCCCAGTACGACGCGGCGATCAGCAACTACCTGTCCGCGGTCACCGCCAGCGATGCCGCGGTGCCGACGCGCAGCGCGTTCCCGGCGCAGATGAACTCCAGCTTCGTCAAGGTGATGGAACTGCGCTACGGCGAGAATCCGCACCAGCAGGCCGCGTTCTACCGCGACCTCTTCCCCTCGCCCGGCACCCTGGCCACCTTCACCCAGCTGCAGGGCAAGGAGCTGTCCTACAACAACATCGCCGACAGCGATGCGGCCTGGGAATGCGTGCGCCAGTTCGACGCGCCGGCCTGCGTCATCGTCAAGCACGCCAACCCGTGCGGCGTGGCGGTCGGCGCCGGCTGCGGCGACGCCTACGAACTGGCCTACGCCACCGACCCGACCAGCGCCTTCGGCGGCATCATCGCCTTCAACCGGCGCCTGGATGCGGCCACCGCGCAGGCGATCCTGGACCGCCAGTTCGTCGAAGTGCTGATCGCCCCCGACTACGACGACGCCGCGCTAGAATACGCCAAGAAGAAGGCCAACGTGCGCGTGCTGCGCATCCCCGCCGGCGACGGCGCCTACGGCATCGACAGCAAGCGCGTCGGCTCCGGCATCCTGCTGCAGACCAGCGACGCGCACGTGGTGCCGCGCGACGCGTTGAAGGTGGTGACCCGGCTGGCGCCGACCGAAGCGCAGTTCGACGACCTGCTGTTCGCGTGGAAGGTGGCCAAGTACGTCAAGTCCAACGCCATCGTCTACGCCAAGGACCACCGCACCATCGGCGTCGGCGCCGGGCAGATGAGCCGGGTGTACTCGGCGCGCATCGCCGGCATCAAGGCCACCGATGCCGGCCTGGCCGTGGAGGGCTCGGTGATGGCCTCCGATGCGTTCTTCCCGTTCCGCGACGGCATCGACGCCGCCGCCGCGGCCGGCATCAAGGCGGTGATCCAGCCGGGCGGTTCGATGCGCGACGCCGAGGTCATCGCCGCGGCCGACGAGCACGGCATCGCCATGGTGTTCACCGGCGTGCGCCACTTCCGGCACTGAGGTCTGCAGCGATGCGCCTGTCCGCTGTCGTGCCCCGTCCGCTCGCAATGCTGGCCGTGGCCGGCGCCCTCGTGCTGGGCGGTTGCACGCCGGCCGCGACACCCGCGCCCAGCGCCGCACCTGCGGCCGCGCCCACCA
>NZ_AQOJ01000597.1:0-10526 GCF_000364685.1 Xanthomonas sp. SHU 166 | reverse complement strand
GGTGGCGGCTTGCGCCCGTGCGCGCTCCGCGGCGCTGCTGGGATACTCCGGGACCTCGGCGGCTCCCGGTGCGACCGCCGCGCGCGCGGCAGCCAGGATCGCCGCATCCAGCGCCGGCGGCGGCAATGCCTGCCGGCCCAGGCGCAGGCGTTCGGCGAGCGCGCGCTCTTCCGGGGTCAGCGGTTCGTCGGCGCTCATCCGCCCAACCTCGCACGCAGTTTGTCCATCGCATAGCGCAGCCGCGACTTGACCGTCTCGCGGCCGACGCCGGTGATGTGCCCGATCTCGTCCAGGCTCAATTCCTGCTCCAGGCGCAGCAGCAGCACGTCGCGTTGCTCCTCGGGAAGCGCATCCAGCGCCAGTTGCAACTGGCGCCGTTGTTCGAAGGCGGACAACTGCCGCTCCGGGGTGTCGGGGTCCTGCACGCGCGCGGTGCGCAGGTCGGCGTCGGCCGGCGCCGGCGGGCGGTGCTTGGCCGCGCGCCAATGGTCGCCAAGCCGATTGTGGGCGATGCGCAGCAGCCAGGTGGTGAACGCGGCCTGCGGCTGCCAGTCCAGGCGTGCGGCGATCACCCGCTGCCACACGTCCTGGAACAGTTCTTCGGCCAGCGCCCGGTCGCGCAGCTGCCGCAGCAGGTATTGGTACAGGCGGCCGCGATGGCGCAGGTACAGAGTCTCGAACGCGCGTGCGTCGCCGGCGGCATAGGCCAGCATCAGGGCTTCGTCGCTCGCGTCGACCGGGGCGTCCACGGCGGCAAGCCTAAGCGTTCGCCGGTCCGCCGCATAGTCGGGAGGCGGGGGCCCGGGAGAGGGCGTCGATGGCGGACATTCGGACAACATGGGTAGACAAACGCGTATCGCGGCACTTCGGGGTTGATCGGGCGTCGATCGGTGCATGCAACGGGTATGCTGGGGGTGAAAGGGCGAGCGTGGAGCAGTTCCGGGGGCCCTGCAGGAGAATCGTTGTCGATGCTGTTCAATTCGTCCGCCACCGCCCGCGAAGACGCTTCCGGCGGCCATGCGCCCGCCCGCACGGCGCAGGCCTTGTGCAGGCTGCTGCCGCCCGGCAGCGCCGTGGTGGTCGGCTGCGGCGACGGCGTGGTCGGGCGCCTCCACGGCGCCAGCGCGGAGGCGCCGGAGTGGTTGCAGGCGCTGGTCGCGCAGACGCTGGCCGCCACCGAGTTGCCACCGTCGACGACACCCACGGTGCTGCACGTGCATCGCACCGCCGAGGGGGCCTGCGTGGTCATCGGTGCGCAGGTGAGACAGCCGCTGGACGAAGCGTACCGCACCGCCTGGTGCGAGGCCGCGGTCGCCTTCGGCCTCAACCTGCTCGACACCGAGCGCATGCGCGCGCGCATCGAGGGCCTGGAGAAATCCAAGCAGCTGCAGCAGGCGCTGTACGAGATCGCCGATCTGGCCGGCGCCGATCTGGAAATGAGCCAGATGCTGCAGCGCGTGCATGCGGTGCTGGAATCGCTGATGTACGCGGAGAACTGCTACATCGTCGAATACGACGAAGATCAGCAGAGCATGCGCTTTCTGTACTTCTCCGACCGCCACGACGACTTCGTCGCCGATCCGGAGCAGACCTACTTCCTGCGCGACATGCCGCACAGCCTCACCGTGGGACTGCTGCGCCACGGCCGCGCGGTGCGTGGGCCCTCGGAGCAGGTGCGCGAACGCCTGCAGGTGGGCTACAACGCCGAACACGGCCCGGAGAGCCGCGACTGGCTGGGCGTGCCGATGCTGCGCGAGGGCCGGGTGTGCGGCGCGATCGTGGTGCAGAACTACGACTACGCGCTGCGCTACACAGACGCCGACCGCGCGCTGCTGGCCTACGTGGCGCAACACGTGCAGACCGCGATGGACCGGCGCCATGCGCAGGTGCAACTGGAGCGGCGGGTGCACCTGCGGACCCAGGAACTGCAGCGCGCCAACCGCGACCTGCAGGACGAGATCCAGGAGCGCAAGCGCGCCGAGACGCTGCAACTGGCGCTGTTCCGCATCGCCGAGCTGGCGATCCGTTCGGAGAGCCTGCAGCAGTTCTACACCGAGGTGCACGCCATCGTCGGCGGGCTGATCGACGCGCGCAACCTGTACATCGCGCTGCTGTCCGACGACGACACGATGCTGGAGTTCGTCTACTCGGTGGACGAGTTCACCCCTTACCGGCCGCAACGGCGCCGCGGCCGCGGACTGACCGAGTACGTGATGCGGGTGCGGCGTCCGCAACTGCTCGAACTTCCCGACATCGACGCCTTGCTGACGCAGGGCGAGGTACAGGAGTACGGCCAGCGCCCCTACAGCTGGCTGGGCGTGCCGCTGTTCGACGAAGGCGAGGTGATCGGCGCGATCGTGGTGCAGAGCTACATCGCCAAGGTGCGGTTCACCGAGCACGACCAGCGCCTGCTGACCTTCGTCGCGCACAACGTCGGCAGCGGTCTGGCGCGGCAGCGCGCGCAGGAACGGCTGCGGCTGGCGCACGCGGAGCTGGAGCAGCGCGTGGAGGAGCGCACCCGCGAGCTGGCCGAGGTCAACGAGCAACTGCTGGCGCAGATCGCCGAACGCTGGCGTGCCGAGCAGCGCCTGACCCACCAGGCGCTGCACGATGCGCTGACCGGGTTGCCGAACCGATCGCATCTGCTGGACCGGCTTAGCGAGGCGATCTCCCGTGCCCGCGGCGGCGGCAGGACCTTCGCCGTGCTGTTCCTGGATCTGGACCGGTTCAAGCTGGTCAACGACAGCATCGGCCACGCCGCCGGCGACGAGATGCTGGTGCAGGTGGCCAAGCGCATCGTCTCCACGATCCGCGGCCAGGACGTGGTGGCGCGCCTGGGCGGCGACGAATTCGCGGTGCTGACGCCGTGCGAGCATGGCCTGGACGGCGCGCGCGAGCTGGCGCGGCGCCTGCTGCACGTGCTTGGCCAGCCGATGTGGGTGGCCGGCCGCGAATTGTTCCCGTCCGGCAGCCTGGGCATCGCCGCCTGGCATCCGCGCTACCACAACGGCGAGGAGATGCTGCGCGACGCCGACGCGGCCATGTACCGGGCCAAGGCGCAGACGCAGGACCGCTGCGTGGTGTTCGACGAGGCCATGCGCGAGGCGGCGCTGCGCAGCCTCGATCTGGAGGCGGACCTGCGTCGGGCGATCAACAACCGCGACTTCGAGCCGTTCTACCAGCCGATCGTGCGCCTGCGCGACGGCGAGGTGATCGGCCACGAAGCCCTGCTGCGCTGGCGCCACGAAAGCCGCGGGCTGCTGGTGCCGAGCCAGTTCATCGACCTGGGCGAGGAGAGCGGCCTGATCGAGCAGGTGGACTGGCTGCTGTACGCGCAGGTGATCCGGCGCCTGGCGCAGAGCGAGGGCGGCTACGTCTCGGTCAACGTCTCGCCGCGGCATTTCCGCTCGCCGGATTTCACCGAGCGGCTGTTCGGGCTGATCGACACTGCCGGCGCCGATCCGCGCCGCCTGCGCGTGGAGATCACCGAGGTGGCGCTGCTCGACGACGCGCCGCGCACCCTGACCATCCTGCAGGCGCTGCGCGAGCGCGGCGTGCTGGCGCAACTGGACGACTTCGGTACCGGCTTCTCGGCGCTGTCCTACCTGCACCGCTTCCCGATCTCGGTGCTGAAGATCGACCAGAGCTTCGTCGCCGGCCTGCAGGACGAGGGCAGCACCGGCAGCCACGCGCTGGTGCGCGGCATTCTCGCCCTGGCCAGCACCCTGGGCATCGAGACGGTGGGCGAGGGCATCGAGACCGAACAGCAACTGGCGACCTTGCGCGAACTGGGTTGCGACTACGGGCAGGGCTATCTGCTCGGGCGCCCGGCCGCCGCGCCGCAGCTGCTTTGAGGCGATCGGGTGCGGAGCGCGGCGCCATGCGCCCGTTGCTCGCAGCGCGACGCGTTGCGGCGCGTTTGTTCGATTCGCGCCTCCGATGCTGGAGCGACTGAAGATGCCGCCATGGCAGGTTGCCGTTCAGCCGCGATGGGTTTTATCGAGAGCGCCCGTCGCAGCTGAAGCCGCTCCTGCAGGACACGTCCTGTCGGTATGGGCGGCGGCCTAAACGGTTCGCCACGCGCCAAGCGCTTGCCGTGGATCGGATGCGCCTGGCGCAACGCGTTGCGCCGCTTTTTGTCGATCCGCGCCGCAGGAACAATCGTGCGCCGGAATTCATGGCGCGTCGCCACGCGTCATGACGTTGCCGCTTTCGGCGTCTCAGCGCAACGCGTTGCGGCGCTTTTCATCAATCCGCGCCATCCAAGCAGTGAGGCGACGGAATTTCTAACGCGTCGCCACGCGCGAGGTGCTAACTGCCGATCGGATGCTCTCAACGCAGTGCGTTTCGACGCTTCTCGTCGATCCGCGCCGCAGTGGCGGTGAGGCGCCGGAGTCGGTAGCGCGTCGCCACGCGCATTGATCCCGCCGCCCCTCAGACGCTCCTAGCGCAGCGCGTTGCGTCGCTTTTCATCAATCCGCGCCATGGAAGCAGTGAGGCGCCGGAATCTGTAACGCGTCGCCACGCGCCAGATGCTTACCGCCGATCAGAGATGCTCTCAGCGCAGCGCGTTACGGCGCTTCTCGTCAATCCACTTCGACGCCTGCGCCGGCGTGTACTCCCGCATCCAGCCCAGCATCGTGTCGATGTCGCTGCCGTACCACAGGTCGGCGCGCTGGTCCGGGTGCAGGAAGCGCTCCTCGACCATGCGATCGATCATGCCGATCAGCGGCGCGTAGAACCCTTCCACGTCGAGGAAGGCGCAGGGCTTGTTGCCGATGCCGAGCTGGCGCCAGGTCAGCATCTCGAAGATTTCTTCCATGGTGCCGAAGCCGCCGGGCAGGGCGACGAAGGCATCGGACAGGTCGAACATGCGCGACTTGCGTTCGTGCATCGAGCCGACGATCTCCAGCTCCGTGAGGCCGCGGTGCGCGACTTCCCAGTCCGCCAGTTGCTTGGGAATCACGCCGGTGACCTCGCCGCCGGCGGCGAGCACCGCATTGGCCACGGTGCCCATCAGGCCGACATTGCCGCCGCCATAGACCAGGCGCAGCCCCTGTTCGGCGATGCGCGTGCCCAGCGCGGTGGCACGTTCGACATAGGCGGGCTTGTTGCCGGCGTTGGAGCCGCAGTAGACGCAGATGCTTTTCATCGGGAATGGGGAGTCGGGAATGGGGAATAGGGAAAATCAAAAGCCGAAACGCATAACGCCGGACTCGGGCCCGGCGTTATGCAGTGGGAATGCAGTGCCGGGAATGCGCTTGCCATTCCCGATTCTCCATTCCCGTTTCCCGGCTTCAATTGGCCTTATGAATCGCCCGCTTGCTCACCGCCATGGCCGCGTCGTGGATCGCTTCGGACAGGGTGGGGTGGGCGTGGCAGATGCGCGCCAGGTCGTCGGCCGAGCCGTTGAACTCCATGGTCAGCACGCCTTCGTGGACCAGTTCGGAGACGCCGACGCCGACCAGGTGCATGCCCAGGACGCGGTCGGTCTCGGCGTGGGCGATGACCTTGACGAAGCCCGCGGGCTCGCCCATCGCCACCGCACGGCCGATCGCCGCGAACGGGAAGCTGCCGGCCTTGTACGGCACGCCTTCGGCCTTGAGCTGCTGCTCGGTCTTGCCGACCCAGGCGATTTCCGGCTCGGTGTAGATGACCCACGGAATGGTGTCGAAGTTGACGTGACCAGGCAGGCCGGCGATCAGTTCGGCGACCGCGATGCCTTCCTCGAAGCCCTTGTGCGCGAGCATCGGCCCACGCACGCAGTCGCCGATCGCCCACACGCCGTCGACGCCGGTGTGGCAGTGCGCATCGACCTCGATCTGGCCGCGCTCGTTGACCTTGACGCCGGTACCGTCGGCCAGCAGGCCCTTGGTGGCGGCGCGGCGGCCGACGGCCACCAGCAGCTTGTCCACGTTGAGGGTCTTCTCGCCTTCGTTGTCGCTATAGGTGACGACCACTTCCTGCTTCTTGCCCTTGCCGGTGACTTCGGTCTTGGAGACCTTGGCGCCGAGCTTGATGTCCAGGCCCTGCTTCTTGAATTCCTTGAGCGCGGTCTTGGCCACTTCGGCATCGGCCAGCGCCAGGAAGTCCGGCAGCGCTTCGAGGATGGTGACCTCGGCGCCCAGGCGCTTCCACACGCTGCCCAGTTCCAGGCCGATCACGCCGGCGCCGATCACCGCCAGGCGCTTGGGCACTTCGGTGAAGTCCAGCGCACCGACGTTGTCGACGATGGTCTCGCCGTCGAACTTGGCGAACGGCAGTTCGATCGAATCCGAGCCGGCGGCCAGGATCACGTTGGTGCCCTTCAGCTCGACTTCGCTGCCGTCGTGCTGCTTGACCTTGACCACGTTGCCCGGCTGCAGTTCGCCGAAGCCGTAGTACGGGGCGATCTTGTTCGCCTTGAACAGCATCGCGATGCCGCCGGTGAACTGCTTGACGATCTTGTCCTTGCGCCCGACCATCGCCGCGACGTCGATCTTGGCATCCTTGAAGCTGATGCCGTGCTCGCCGAACAGGTGGCCCATGTTCCAGAACTGGCGCGAGGAATCCAGCAGCGCCTTGGACGGGATGCAGCCCACGCGCAGGCAGGTGCCGCCGAGCGCCGGCTTGCCGTCCTTGCCCAGCGCCGCGTCGATGCACGCGGTCTTCAGGCCCAACTGGGCGGCACGGATGGCCGCGTGATAGCCGGCGGGACCGGCACCGATGACGACGACGTCGTATTGTTCGCTCATTTCATTCGCTCACACGGGAATGGGGAATAGGGAATGGGGAATCGCAAAAGCGCAGGCGCCTGCCGCCTCCCATCCAGGTCCAGGCGGGAACAGGGCAGGGAAATGGGCGCTTGTCCCATTCCCCACTCTCCATTCCCGATTCCCGGCTCTTACAGACCGAACAGCATCCGGCCCGGGTTTTCCAGCTGGTTCTTGATGTCGACCAGGAACTGCACCGAGTCCTTGCCGTCGATGATGCGGTGGTCGTAGGACAGCGCCAGGTACATCATCGGCGCGATCACGACCTGGCCGTTCTCGGCGATCGGACGCTCCTTGATCGCGTGCATGCCCAGGATCGCGCTCTGCGGCGGGTTGATGATCGGGGTCGACAGCAGCGAGCCGAAGGTGCCGCCGTTGGTCACGGTGAAGGTGCCGCCCTGCAGTTCTTCCAGGCTCAGCTTGCCGTCGCGCGCCTTCTTGGCGTAGTCGGCGATGCCCTGTTCGATGTCGGCGAAGGACTGCCGCTCGACGTTGCGCAGCACCGGCGTGACCAGGCCCTTGTCGGTGGACACGGCGATGGAGATGTCGCTGTAGCCGTGGTAGATGATGTCGTCGCCGTCGATCGAGGCGTTGACCAGCGGGAAGCGCTGCAGCGCGTTGGCCGCGGCCTTGACGAAGAAGCTCATGAAGCCGAGCTTGATGCCGTGGGCCTTCTGGAACTCGTCCTGCAATTCCTTGCGCGCCGCCGAAACCTTGGCCAGGTTGACCTCGTTGAAGGTGGTCAGCATCGCGGTCGAGTTCTTCGACTGCATCAGGCGCTCGGCGATGCGCTTGCGCACGCGGGTCATCGGCACGCGCTCTTCCGGACGCGCACCGCTGGCCTTGCCGGCGCCGCCGTTCTTGGCGTAGTTGAGGATGTCTTCCTTGGTCACCGCGCCGCGGCGGCCGGTGCCTTCGACCTGCGACGGATCCACGCCTTCGGTGATGGCGCTGAAGCGCGCGCCCGGCGGCAGGCTGGACACATCACCGGCGGCCTTCGGCGCGTCGGCCTTGGCGGCCTTCGGTGCTTCCGCGGCGGCGGCCTTGGGCGCTTCGGCCTTCGGCGCCTCGGCGACCTTGGCCTCGGCCGGCGCCGCAGCGGCGGTCGCGCCTTCCTCGATGATCGCCAGGATCTGCGAGCTGGTCACGGTGGCGCCGGTCTCGAACTTGATCTCCTTCAGCACGCCATCGACGGGCGAGGGCACTTCCAGCACGACCTTGTCGGTCTCCAGGTCCACCAGGTTCTCGTCGCGCTTGACCGCCTCACCGGCCTTCTTGTGCCAGCTGGCGATGGTGGCATCGGATACGGATTCGGGCAGTACCGGAACTTTGACTTCGGTGGCCATTGCAGGGGGCGTCCTAGTGGTGTCTTTTTTGAAGTGTGAAAGGGGGTTTATTCAGCGACTTGGTCGTTGAACGGATTCAACAGCGCATCGGCGACCAGCTTCAGCTGCTCTTCCACGTGCTCGGCGAAGTGGCCGGCGGCGGGAGACGGCGAACGGGCGCGGCCGGCGTAGTGCAGGCTCTGTCCGTCGGCCAGGCAGGCCTGCAGGTGGTGCTTGATCTGGTACCAGGCGCCCTGGTTCTGCGGCTCTTCCTGACACCAGACCAAGTCGGTGGCATTGCCGTAGCGCTTCAGTTCGGCCGACAGCAGCTCGCGCGGGAACGGATACAGCTGCTCCACGCGCAGGATGGCGACGTCGTCCTGGCCGCGCTTGGTCTGGTCCTCGAGCAGGTCGTAGTAGACCTTGCCCGAGCACGCGACCACGCGCTTGACCTTCTTCGGGTCGGCCTTGGCGTCCGGGATCAGGTGCTGGAACTCGCCGTCGGCCAGTTCCTCCAGCGTCGACACCGCCAGCTTGTGGCGCAGCAGCGACTTGGGCGTCATCACCACCAGCGGCTTGCGCGTGGACATGCGCATCTGCCGGCGGATCATGTGGAAGGCCTGCGCCGGGGTGGTCGGCACGCAGACCAGCATGTTCTCCAGCGCGCACAGCTGCAGGAAGCGCTCCAGGCGTGCGGAGCTGTGCTCCGGGCCCTGGCCTTCGTAGCCGTGCGGCAGGAACAGCGACAGGCCCGAGATGCGGCCCCACTTGGCTTCGCCGGCGGCGATGAACTGGTCGATCACCACCTGCGCGCCGTTGGCGAAGTCGCCGAACTGCGCTTCCCAGATGCACAGCGCGTTGGGATCGGTGGTGGAGTAGCCGTACTCGAAGCCCATCACCGCCTCCTCGCTGAGCAGCGAGTCGATCACGGTGGCGTCTTCCGGGTTCTCCACCAGCTGCCGCAGCGGCAGGTAGTAGCTGTCGGTCTTCTGGTCGTGCAGGATCGCGTGGCGGTGGAAGAACGTGCCGCGGCCCGCGTCCTGGCCGACCAGGCGCAGCTTGTGGCCTTCGCCCAGCAGGGTGGCGTAGGCCAGGTTCTCGGCGAAGCCCCAGTCGCCCGGCAGTTCGCCGGCGGCCATCTTCACCCGGTCCTCGTAGATCTTGGCCACGCGCGGGTGCAGCTCGACGCCGCCCGGGATGGTGGTGATGATCTTGGCCAGCTGATCCAGGGTCTTGCGCTTGATCGTGGTGTCGACCTTGTCCGACAGCTTGCCCGACAGGTACTTGGACCAGTCGATGGCGAACTCGTCGGGCTTGCGGGTCGCCAGCTCGGTGGTGTATTCGCCCGAGTCGAGCTTGTTGCGGTAGCCGTCGACCAGCGCCTGTGCCTCGCCGGCCTGCAGCACGCCTTCGCTTTCCAGCTGGGCGGCGTACAGCTCGCGGGTGGTCTTGTGCTTGCGGATGGTCTGGTACATCACCGGCTGGGTCGCCGCCGGCTCGTCGGCCTCGTTGTGGCCCCAACGGCGGTAGCAGACCAGGTCGATGACCACGTCCTTGTTGAACTGCTGGCGGAAGTCGTAGGCCAGGTTGGCCACGAACGCCACCGCGTCCGGATCGTCGCCGTTCACATGGAACACCGGCGCGCCGATCATCTTGGCCACGTCGGTGCAGTACAGCGTGGAACGGGCGTCGTCGCGGGCGCTGGTGGTGAAGCCGATCTGGTTGTTGACCACGATGTGCACGGTGCCGCCGACCGCGAAACCGCGCGCCTGCGACATCTGGAACAGCTCCATGACCACGCCCTGGCCGGCGAACGCGGCGTCGCCGTGGATGATCACCGGCAGCACCGACTTGCGCGCGGCGTCGCCGTAACGCTCCTGGCGCGACCGCACGCTGCCGACCACCACGGGGTCGACGATTTCCAGATGCGAGGGGTTGAACGCCAGCGCCAGGTGCACCGACTTGCCGTCGGCCACCGCCACGTCGGCGGAGAAGCCCATGTGGTACTTCACGTCGCCGGTGTGGGCGCGGTCGTCGTGGGCGTGCTCGAACTTGCCTTCGAACTCGTCGAACAGCTTGCGCGGGTTCTTGCCCAGGGTGTTGACCAGCACGTTGAGGCGGCCGCGGTGGGCCATGCCGACCACGATGTCCTTGACCGTGTCGCTGCCGGCACGCTGCACCAGCACGTCCATCATCGGGATCAGCGAGTCGCCACCTTCCAGCGAGAAGCGCTTCTGGCCGACGTACTTGGTGTGCAGGTAGCGCTCCAGGCCCTCGGCGGCGGTGATCCGCTCCAGGGTGCGGCGGCGGCTGGCGGTGTCGCCGGCGATGTTGCCGCCCGCGTTCTCCAGGCGCTGGTAGATCCACTGGCGCTGTTCGAACTCGGAGATGTGCATGAACTCGCTGCCGATCGACCCGGTGTAGGTCGCCTTCAGCCGCGCCAGCAGGT
>NZ_AQOJ01000596.1:0-1135 GCF_000364685.1 Xanthomonas sp. SHU 166 | reverse complement strand
GGCTGGCCGCCGAGGCCGCCGGTGCTGAACTCGCTGCCCAGATCGCTTTCCGACAGGCTGTGGAACGGCAGGCCCAGGTCCGGCGGGTTCACCGGCGGGGTCAGGCCCAGCGGATCCAGCCGCGCGCCGAGGTGGCCGCGTGAACGGTAGGCGGTGATCAGGCGGCCGACATGGCGCTCGCGCTCGTCGCCGCTCGGGCCGGTGCCGCTGTTGGCGGCCTGGCGCGCGGCGCTGGCGATGTGGGCGATGACCGCCGAGTGGGGGACGTCACCGGCATCGCGGCCCTGGAAGCCGTCGAAGTAGGTTTTCCACTTGGGATCGATGCTGTCGGGAGAGACCAGATACTGTTCGTACAGGTCTTCGATATAGGCGGCATTGCCGCCGGCGAGTTGCGATGACTGCGCAAACTGCTTGAGTAGATTGTCCACGATGGTGGGGTGCGGTCGCTTTGTTTGGGGTGGCTTGCGGCAGGAACCGGCGGACGCGAGGGCCGCGCGGGCGTAATCAAGCGCAAAAATTATACCCCCATGAACCAGCCGGGGTGTGCATTCGGCGTGGTCAAGGCCGATCCCGGTTCATCCGTGGCAGTTGCGGCGTGGTCGCGGCCGCCTCACCAGCCCAGTGCGCGCAGTTCGCTGCAGGGCCGGGCGCGCTCCCAGACCCGCTCGAAGGCGGCGCGCAACTGGCGCGCGCGGCCGCCACCGAGCAGGTCGGTCTCGCCGTCGTAACGGTGACCGAGTCCACGGAAGTAGTAGCCGCCGCCGTCGTCGACCAGGTAGGCGGTGGCGTCGCTGCGGTCCACCGGATCGCTGACTTCGCGGAACTGGAACACGCTGGGCAGGCGTTGCGCCAGGCCCAGCAAGGGGGCGCCGACGCGCTGCGGCGCGGCCGCGTCGTGCAGCAGCACCCGCACCTGCTTGGCATGCGCGGCGACCGCGAAGCGGCGCAGTTGCTCCACCACGCCGGGATCGTCGAGCAGACCGGGATCCAGCATGCGGGTGTGGATCAGCACCTGGCGGCGGGCCTGCGCCAGCACCGCGATGCTGGCGGCGATCGCCATCGCCGCGTCCTCCACCGCCACCGCGCCGTCGAAGCGGCGGCGCAGCGGCACGGCCTCCGCGGTGGCGGCCACGCC
>NZ_AQOJ01000595.1:0-6043 GCF_000364685.1 Xanthomonas sp. SHU 166 | reverse complement strand
GCCGGTTCCTCCGGCCCGCCGCGGCCCGTGCCGCCGCTGTTCCCGCTTCGGCGGGCGGTGGCGCCGCAGGGCCGCGTGCTGCCCTGTCGGCATCGTGCCGGCGCTCTGCCGCGGCCCGCCGTCGCCCATCCCGGATCTGTCTTGAACGCCACTGCCCCCGTTTCTCCCGACGACCTGCCCCTGGCCGAGCGCCTGCGCATTGCCCTGGACCTGCTCGAGGCCATCGCCGCCGACCGACGCGTGCTCGATACCTTGCCGGAGGCCGAGCGAGTGCGCCTGCTGCAGGTGGTCGCCCAGGTCTTCAATCCCGAGCCCAAGGCGCGGCGCAAGCTGCTCAAGGAACAGGCGCGCGAACGCCACCAGGAGAAGGTGCGCAAGGCCGAGGAGCTGCTGGCGCAGACCGGCATCCGCGCGCTGCGGCGCAAACCTGTGTTCAGCACGCCCAACTATTTCCCGCCGCACACCCCGGAAGCGCTGACCCACGCGCAAGCCGTGGCCGAGGCGCCGGCGGCGCATTCGCCCGAGTTGCGCCACTGCTACGTGTGCAAGCAGAAGTACACCGAGCTGCACCACTTCTACGACCAGATGTGCCCGCCCTGCGCCGAGCTGAACTACTTCAAGCGCACCGAGACCGCGGACCTGCGCGGGCGCGTGGCACTGCTCACCGGCGGCCGGGTCAAGATCGGCTACCAGGCCGGGCTCAAGCTGCTGCGCGCCGGTGCCGAGCTGATCGTGACCACGCGCTTCCCGCGCGACTCGGCAGCGCGCTACGCGGAGGAGCCGGATTTCGCCGAGTGGGGCCACCGCCTCCAGGTGTACGGGTTGGACCTGCGCCACACGCCCAGCGTCGAGGCGTTCTGCAGCGAGCTGCTGGCGACTCGCAGCCGCCTGGATTTCATCGTCAACAACGCCTGCCAGACCGTGCGCCGGCCGCCGCAGTTCTACGCGCACATGCTGGCCGGCGAGACCGCCGCGCTGCACGACCTGCCCGAGCACGTGCGCCGGCTGGTGGGCCAGTACGAAGGCCTGCGCGGCCCCGATCTGCTGCCGGCTGGGGGCAACACGCAGATGGCCGGGGCGGGCCAGGGGCGCAGCGGTGCCGACGGCCTGCTGCGCGCCGCGGAACTGTCGCAGGTGCCGCTGCTGGCCGACGACCTGCTCGCCCAGCAGCACCTGTTCCCGGAAGGGCGCCTGGACCAGGACCTGCAGCAGGTGGACCTGCGCGGGCGCAACTCCTGGCGCCTGCTGCTGGACGAAGTGTCCTCGGTGGAACTGCTGGAGACGCAACTGGTCAACGCGGTCGCGCCGTTCGTGCTCAACGCGCGGCTCAAGCCGCTGATGCTGCGCACGCCCGAGCGCGACAAGCACATCGTCAACGTGTCGGCGATGGAGGGGCAGTTCTACCGCAACTTCAAGACCACCCGGCATCCGCACACCAACATGGCCAAGGCCGCGTTGAACATGATGACCCGCACCTCGGCGGCCGATTACCAGAACGACGGCATACACATGAACAGCGTGGATACCGGCTGGGTCACCGACGAGGATCCGGCCGAGATCGCCGCGCGCAAGGTGGAGGAAGAGCGGTTCCATCCGCCGCTGGACATCGTCGACGGCGCCGCGCGCATCGTCGATCCGATCATCCACGGCTTCAACACCGGCGAGCACGTGTGGGGCCAGTTCCTCAAGGACTACGCGCCGACGGACTGGTGAGGCGACGCGCCGCCGCGATCGCGACGGTGCGCGACGTGCGTCCGCGCCCGCGCGCCGCCTAGCCGAGCGTGCGGTCCGCGGCCGTCGTGGCAGCGTTCTCGGCGTCCTTCTCGCGGCCCCAGAACTCGACCAGGATGGTCATCATCGTCCACACGATCAGCGTCGGCTGTACCTTGTCCGGCAGCAGGGCCTGGCCCTTGAGCATCACGTCGATCACCTTCGGCAGTGCCAGCACCATCAGCAGGGTGTAGATCGCGTACGCCACCCGGTGCCGGCTGCTGGAAATGAACAGGATCGAGATGACCAGGCTGGCGAGGACGCCCAGGACCACACCGAACTGCCAGGCGTTGAGGCGCTCGGTGCCGGTGAGCACCAGGCCCAGGACGGCACCGAAGAACATGTTCAGGCCGTTGAGATTGGCCTGGTACTCGTCCCTGGTCATGCGGCCGAGGCCGACCTTGCCGAAAACGTTCCATCCCTTGCGCATGCTCGCTCCCCTTCGCATTGCCGCATCCTGGCGTCGCCACGCCTCCGCTGGCCGCACGCCTCCCCGCCTCCACTGTAGCGAAGATCGCGCGCGTTCGTCGCCTGCCCGCGGCGCGTCGCGTGTCGCTGCGCCACGGCGCGGGAGCCGCCTGCGCTAGCCCAGGGTCTGCAACTCGCCGCGCGGGCCGGTCGGTGTCAGATACAGGTGGCCGAGGCTGATCGGCAGGCGGAAACGGCGCGGCCCGGCACTGCCCGGGTTGAGGTAGAGCACACCGTCGCGGGTCTGCAGCGACGGCATGTGCGAGTGGCCGCTGATCACCACGTCCACGCCGTCGGCGACGTGATCCAGCGTCTTCAGGTCGTGGCGCACGTGCAGGCGGACGCCGTCGATGTCCAGGTCCAGGGTCTCGGGCAGCGCCTGTGCCCATGGCGCGGTGTCGATGTTGCCGCGGATCGCGTGCAGCGGTGCCAGTTCCCGCAGTGCGTCGAGCACGTCCGGTTTGCCGATGTCGCCGGCATGCACGATCGCGGCGCAGCCGCGCAAGGCCGCCAGCGCCTCGGGGCGCAGCAGGCCATGGGTATCGGCGATCACGCCGAGATGCAGCGGTCGAACGGGACGCATCGGTGGCGCTTCCTGGTGCGTGACAGCGTGCAGGCTATCCGTTCGGACGTGGTGGCGTCGTTGCGACCTGCGCGTGCTGGCCTGTTTCGTGAGGCGATGGCGTCAGCGAGCCGAGAGCGGACGTAGAGATCGTATCGACATCGACGCTTGGCGCATGACCGGCGCGTATCGGGATGCACCCGATGTTGCATCAGCGGCAGTTCCGGCGTGGGCGTCGTACCGCTGTGCATTAACCCGCACGTAGCGGCGTGCCGCTCCATGGCGGCATGCGCACGCGGCGTGTTGTACCGTTGCCGCGCGCGCCGCCCGTGCCGTCGCACGACATCGCAAGGCGGTGCCGTTTCTTCTCCAGCAGACTCCGAACGATGACTTCTTCCGCTACGCCCCCCGCCGCCGAGGCCGCGCCGCACGGCGCCGCCGCCGTGTTCCGCGTGGTCACCGGCAACTTCCTCGAGATGTACGACTTCATGGTCTATGGCTTCTATGCCACGGCCATCGGCCATGCGTTCTTCCCGTCGCACAGCGCGTTCGCCTCGCTGATGCTGTCGCTGGCCACGTTCGGCGCCGGCTTCCTGATGCGGCCGATCGGCGCGCTGGTGCTCGGCGGTTACATCGACCGGCACGGGCGTCGCAAGGGCCTGATCCTGACCCTGGGGCTGATGTCGGCCGGCGTGCTGCTGATCGCCTTCGTCCCCGGTTACGGCACCATCGGCGTGCTGGCGCCGTTGCTGGTGCTGCTCGGCCGCCTGCTGCAGGGCTTCTCCGCCGGCGCCGAGCTGGGCGGTGTGTCGGTGTATCTGGCCGAGATCGCCACGCCGGGCCGGCGCGGCTTCTACGTGGCCTGGCAGTCGGCCAGCCAGCAGGTGGCGGTGGTGTTCGCCGCTGCGCTCGGCGTGGCTCTGCACGCGCTGCTTTCCGACAGCACGATGGACAGCTGGGGCTGGCGCGTGCCGTTCGCCATCGGCAGCCTGATCGTGCCGCTGATCTTCCTGATCCGCCGCTCGCTGCAGGAAACCCCGGAGTTCGCCGCGCGGCAGGCGCCGGACCTGGCCGGCATCGCGCGCTCGCTGCGCGCCAATGTCGGATTGATCCTGGCCGGCGTGGGCATGGTGATGATGACCACCGTGTCGTTCTACCTGATCACTGCCTACATGCCGACCTACGGCCGCGCCGAGCTGCACCTGAGCGAGCTGGACAGCCTGCTGGTGACCGGCTGCATCGGCCTGTCCAATTTCGTGTGGCTGCCGGTGATGGGCGCGCTGAGCGACCGCATCGGCCGCAAGCCGCTGCTGGTGTTCGCCAGCGTGGCGATGCTGCTGACGGTGTGGCCGGCGCTGCAGTGGCTGGTCGACGCGCCTTCGTTCGTGCGGCTGCTGCTGGTGGGCGAGTGGCTGTCGCTGCTGTACGGTGCCTACAACGGTGCGATGGTGGTGGCGCTGACCGAGGTGATGCCGGCCGAGGTGCGCACCACCGGCTTCTCGCTGGCCTACAGCCTGGCTACCGCGACGATGGGCGGCTTCACCCCGGCGGTGTCCACATGGCTGATCCACACCACCCACAGCCGTGCTGCCCCGGCGTTGTGGCTGTCGCTGGCGGCGCTGATCGGCCTGGCCTGCACCTTGCTGCTGTTCCGCCGCCAGCGCGGCGCTGGCACGTTCCACGCCGCCTGAGTGCCGCATTGCCTGGACGCGGGGCAGGGCGGCGGCAGTCCGCCCCGCCCTGCGCAACCCGCGCCGGCCTAGCCCAGGTCCAGCGCGGCGGTGAGGTCGCCCGGCACCACGCCGCTGGCAGCGTGCATCGCACGTTCGCGTTCGACCAGGCCCGGCAACGGCTCCAGGCCGAAGCGGCGGGTGATGAAGCGCAGGATCGAGCCGGTGTCGTAGACGCTGTGGTCGACGTGGCCGCGCTTGGCGTGCGGCGACACCACCAGCGCCGGGATGCGCGAGCCCGGGCCCCAGCGGTCGGCCTTGGGCGGGGCCACGTGATCCCACCAGCCGCCGTTCTCGTCGAAGGTGATGAACACGACGGTCTTCTCCCACAGCGGGCTGTTGCGCAGCGCCTCCACCACCATCGCGATGTGGCGATCGCCGGCGGCCACGTCGGAGTAGCCGGCGTGCATGTTGAGGTTGCCCTGCGGCTTGTAGAACGTCACCGGCGGCAGCGTGCCGGCCTGCACGTCGGCGAGGAAGCGGTTCTCCGGGGCGGTGTCGCCCAGGCCGCCGTCGCGCAGCCGTCGCGCCCGCGCCGGCGTGCCCGGGGCGAGGTTGGCGAAGTAGTTGAACGGCTGGTGGTGGATCTGGAAGTTGGGACTGCCCGGGAACTCGCTGGTGTCGCCGGTGTCGCCCTTGCCCTGCACCGCCAGCGCCCAGCCGCCGGCGTACCAGGCCCAGTCCACGCCCTTGGCGTCGAGCGCGTCGCCGATGTGGCGGTGGGTCTGCGGCGGCAGCGTGTTGGGGCTGTTGGGGTCGGCGTAGTCCGGGCGCGTCGGGTCCTGGCTGGTGCTGGGCTGGAACGGCGGGCTCAGGGTATTGATCGCCCAGAAATCCGGGGTCAGCGCGCCGTTGCGCACGAAGCGCGGCCGGCCGTTGAGCGCGGTGCCCGGCGAATCGTCCTGCACCGCCAGGCGGATCTCGTCGGGCCGGTCGCTGGCCAGCACGCTGATCTGCGTCCGCCCCGGGCTGCTGTCGGCCTTGGGGTAGTACGGCGCCTGCGCGGCGATCAGGTACTGATGGTTGAGGAACGAACCGCCGAACGCGCCCATGAAGAAGTTGTCGCACAGCGTGTAGTCGCGCGCCAGGCTCCACAGCCGCAGCGTGGCCGGCGCATCGGCGTAGTGGCCCATCACCAGGCCGCCGGCGTCGCTCCACGCGGCGAAGCCGTCGTTGCGGCCGCCGTTGATCTGCATTTGATTCTCGTAGAAGCGGTGCACCAGATCGCGGGTCACGATGCCGTGCGGCAGCAGCTGGCCGTCCGGCGTGCGCAGCGCGAACGGCGCATTGGGCAGCGGCCCGATCGCGTCCTCGCCGATCTTGTAGCGGCGATGCGCCACCACCTGTTCGTCCGGCGCCAGTCCACCCCAGATCGGCGGCAGGATGTCGAGCACGCTGCCGTCGCGGTCCAACTGCCGCGCCTGTGCCGGCGTCACCTTGGACAGCGGCTGCTGCAACCCGGGGAACTCGGGGAACAGATTGTTGAAGCTGCGGTTCTCGGCGTAGATCACCA
>NZ_AQOJ01000594.1:0-20684 GCF_000364685.1 Xanthomonas sp. SHU 166 | reverse complement strand
GCTGGCCGGCGGCCAGCGCCTGCCGCCAGTCGCCGGCGAAGGCGCGCGGCTCCAGGCGCATCGTGCTGCGCGAGGCGACCGCGCGCAGGCGCAGGTCGAGGTTGGCCTTGGCCAGCAGTTGCGGCTGCGCGGCGCGCAACTGGTCCAGCAGCGCCGCACCGACGTTGCCCGGCCCGATCACGCCGACCGAGAAGGTCTGCGGCGACAGCCAGAAGCCGGCATGCGCGGCGCGCAGCGCCTTGGTCGCGTGCGCGCTGTCGATGGCCACCGAGATGTTGCGCTCGGACGAGCCCTGCGCGATCGCCAGGATGTTGACCTGGGCGCGGCCCAAGGACTCGAACAGGCGCGCGGCCACGCCGGGCTGCCCGGTCATGCCGTCGCCGACCGCGGCCAGCACGCTGATGCCGGTGGTCAACTGCACGCGCTGCACCTGACCCACCACCAGTTCGTGGGCGAACGCGGAGAGCACCGCGTCGCGCGCGCGCTCGGCCTCGTTCTGCCGCACCACGCAGCAGATGGAATGTTCGGACGACCCCTGCGAGATCATCACCACCGACACCCGCGCGTTGCGCAGCGCGGCGAACACGCGCTCGGCGGTGCCGGGCACGCCGATCAGGCCGGTGCCTTCGAGGTTGAGCACGGCCAGGTCCGGGCTCAGCGTCAGCCCCTTGATCGGGCCGCTGGTGGCGCTGCTGGCGGTGATGCGGGTGCCCGGGTGCTCGGGCTGGAAGGTGTTGCGGATGATGATCGGCAGGCCGCGCTCGATCGCCGGCGACATGGTTTGCGGGTGCACCACCTTGGCGCCGAAATAGGCCAGTTCGCAGGCTTCGTCGTAGCTGAGCGTTTCCAGTTGCACCGCTTCGGGCACGACCCGCGGGTCCGCCGAAAGTACGCCGTCGACGTCGGTCCAGATGTGCAGCTCGGCGGCGTCGAACAGCGCGGCGAAGATCGCGCCGGAGTAGTCGCTGCCGTTGCGGCCGAGGGTGGTGATGCGGCCGGCGCGGTCGCGGGCGACGAAGCCGGTGACCACGATGCGCGGCTGCGGGTGCTCCGCGCGCCATTGCGCCAGGCGCTGCGCGCTGGCGGACCAGTCCACGTCCACGCCCAGCTCGCCGCGGTCGACCACCAAGACCTCGCGCGCATCCAGCACCGCGCACTCCTCGCCCAGCGCACGCAGGTGGTCGCCCAGCAACTGCGCCGAGTACACCTCGCCCAACCCCTGCACGCGGTCCAGCACTTCCCGCGGCAGTTCGCCGATCACCGCCAGCGCGGCGAGGATCTCGGCCAGGTGCTCGAAGCGCGCGTCCAGCCATTCGACCGTGGCACCGGCATGTTCGCCAAGCAAGGCCACGGCGGCGGCGCGATGGCGGGCACGGGTTTCGTGCCAGCGCTCGCGCCAGTCGCCGTGGCCGCGCGCAGCCAGTTCGGCCAGGCCGATCAACGCATCGGTGACGCCCTTCATCGCCGAGACGACGGTGACCTGGAGACGTTCCGGGCGCGCCAACAGCAGTTGCGCGACATGACGGTAGCGTTCGGCATCGGCCACCGAGGTGCCGCCGAACTTGTGCACGACAGTGGCGGCGGCGAGCGCGGGATCGACGGCGGAATCGGGCGAAGCGGCGACAGCAGGAGCGACGGCGGGGGGCGACATGGAAGACCTCGGAGTGGAGGCCCCGCTCGCATCAGGCTGAGGGATTCCCCCGCATCCTGATCCGGGTGCGGGGCCGTGGTGTTCGACGATCAGACGAAGACGACGGGCCGCACCGGGCGAATGGTGAGGGTGGTAATACCGGTGGTAATGCCCGCAGCAGCGCCCGCCGCGTGCCGAAGCGAGCGCGGAAGCGAGATGGCGATAGGGGCGAACACCAGAGGCATGGACGCAAGAGGACATCATGCGCCGGGGCGCTGTCAAGCGCCGCGTGTGCGACCGCAGCATCGGCGCTGCGGCCCTGGCAAACGGTTGCAAAAGTGACTATCGCGCCAAGCCAGGAAACACCACGTTAAGGCCACCAAGCAGGGGGCGCCGGGCGACACGCAACGCCGTCCACGCGGGCCTGAGCGTCGGCACGCAGCGAACGCGCGACGCCGCCGGCGCCGCGCGTTTTGCGCAACCCTTACTGCTGCTTCTGATCGGTCGGCGGCGGCTGCTGCGGATCCGGGTTGGCAGGATCCTGGGGGGTCGTCGGGCTGGTCGGAGACGTCGTGGTCGGCGGTACGCCCTGCGACGCGTCCTGGCCCTGCATCGTGCCCTGCCCGGTCTCGGTGCCGGTCGCGGTGCCGCTGGCATCGCCGCTGGTGGTGCCGGCCGGGGCGGTGCTGCCGCCTGCCGGGCTGCCGTCGGCCGCTGCGGGCGGGTTGGCCACATTCGGATCGGTGGCCGGTTGGTCGCCGTCGCGCTTGCAGGCCGCAAGCGCAGCCAGCATCGAACCGACCAGGACCATCTTCATTGCTGTTTTCATCTGTGACTCCTGCTTCGCATAGGGGTGGGAATCGCTGCGGGCGTGCCGGCAAGCCGACGATCACGCCAGGCCCGAGGCGATCAGGACCGCCGATGCGCGGCGGCGATCGTCCCGCCGCACGGAGTTGCGGGCGGGACGCTTGTGGCGGACGTGGCGGAGGCGACTCCGTCCTCGTCGTCCATCGGCACTGCAAAAGTAGAGTACGCGGCGCGAATCGCCGCCAAGCGCAGTGGCCGACGGACGCAGCCTACGCAGGACGATGCTCAGGCCGCGTCGGTACAAGGTGTAGAGGACGTTATTGCAGACAGATCGGACACCGCGCGATTCACCATCGCGGCCGCTGCGCAGGATGCATGGGCAGGCAACGCGATGGCCGCTGGCGGCGCCGCGGCCGCGGCGGACGGCATGCACGAAATGGTGACCCCGGCGCGATTCGAACGCACGACCTGTCCCTTAGGAGGGGACTGCTCTATCCAGCTGAGCTACGGGGCCATTGGCCTGGCGGGGATTCTACGGCATGCCCACGCGTTTTTTGCGCTCGCCGGCCGCCCCCGCCAGCGGCGGCGGCCGGATGCGTCCGGTCTGCTAAAATTGCCGGCTGCGCGTCCCGCGTCCCCCGCCTGCGGTCGCCTTCCCTGTCGCAACGAACCCAGGAGATTCCATGTCCGCTGACCTGCTCAAGGCGCTCGGCCTCGCCGCCACCAACTCCGGCACCTATCTCGGCAATGGCGAGTGGTCCAGCGCCACCGGCGCCGGCGTGCTGCAGCCGCTCAACCCGTCGAGCAACGACATCATCGCCGACGTCCAGGCCACCACCGAGCAGGACTACGAAACGGTGATCGCCCGCGCCCAGGCCGCGTTCAAGGTCTGGCGCACCACCCCGGCGCCGCGCCGCGGCGAAGCGGTGCGGCTGTGCGGCGAAGCGCTGCGCAAGCACAAGGACGCACTGGGCTCGCTGGTCGCGCTGGAAATGGGCAAGAGCAAGCCGGAAGGCGACGGCGAAGTGCAGGAGATGATCGACATCGCCGATTTCGCGGTCGGCCAGAGCCGCATGCTGTACGGCTACACCCTGCATTCGGAGCGCCCCGGCCACCGCATGTACGAGCAGTACCAGCCGCTGGGCCTGGTCGGCATCATCAGCGCGTTCAACTTCCCGGTCGCGGTGTGGAGCTGGAACGCGTTCCTGGCGGCGATCTGCGGCGACATCTGCATCTGGAAGCCGTCCAACAAGACCCCGCTGACCGCGATCGCGTCGATGAAGATCTGCAACGAGGCGCTACGCGACGCCGGTTTCCCTGACATCTTCTTCCTGATCAACGACGCCGGCGTGGCCCTGTCCGAGCGCCTGGTCGAGGACACCCGCATCCCGCTGATCAGCTTCACCGGCTCCACCCAGGTCGGCCGCGTCGTCGCCGAGAAGTGCGCGCGCCGGCTGGGCCGCTGCCTGCTGGAGCTGGGCGGCAACAACGCGATCATCCTCGACGAGAGCGCCGACCTGAAGCTGGCGGTGCCCGGCATCGTGTTCGGCGCCGTCGGCACCGCCGGCCAGCGCTGCACCACCACGCGCCGGCTGATCGTGCACGAATCGATCTACGACACCGTGCTGGCCACCCTGGTCAAGGCCTACAAGCAGGTCGAAGGCAAGATCGGCGACCCCACCGACCCGGCCAACCTGATGGGCCCGCTGAACAGCCGCGGCGCGGTCGAGCAGTTCCTGGACTCTATCGCCAAGGCCAAGGCCGCCGGCGGCACCATCGAGACCGGCGGCACCGCGCTGGACCGCCCGGGCAACTTCGTGCTGCCGGCCATCGTCACCGGCCTGAAGAACAGCGATGAAGTGGTCCAGCACGAAACCTTCGCGCCGATCCTGTACGTGATGAAGTACAGCACCCTGGACGAGGCCATCGACATGCAGAACGGCGTGCCGCAGGGCCTGTCCTCGTCGATCTTCACCCAGAACCTGAAGGCGGCGGAGAAGTTCCTGTCCGCGGCCGGCAGCGACTGCGGCATCGCCAACGTCAACATCGGCACCTCCGGCGCCGAGATCGGCGGCGCCTTCGGCGGCGAGAAGGACACCGGCGGCGGCCGCGAATCCGGCTCGGACGCGTGGAAGGTGTACATGCGCCGGCAGACCAACACGATCAACTACTCCGACTCGCTGCCGCTGGCGCAGGGCATCAAGTTCGATCTGTAACGCGGCGAGCGCGGCGGCCAGCACCCTGCGGCCGCCGCCCCTTTCCTTCTGCAAGGAGCGACAGCGATGAGTCAGGTGCGCGAGACCAATTCCCTGGCGGTGGTCAGCCTGGTCGCCGGGATCCTCGGCTGGACCCTGATGCCGGTACTGGGCAGCCTCGGCGCGATCATCACCGGGCATCTGGCCCGGGCGGAGATCCGCCGCCAGCCGCAGCGCTTCCAGGGCGATGGCCTGGCGGTGGGCGGGCTGATCCTGGGCTGGGCCGCGGTGGTGCTGGCCGTGCTGGCGGTACTGGCCTTCGTGCTGTTCTTCGGCGGGCTGGCCTGGTTCGCCAGCACCCAGTCGTGAGCCGGGACGCCGCCGCGCCGCGGGAACGCTTCAGCGACCGCGTCGCCGATTACGTGCGCTACCGCCCCAGCTATCCGGCGGCGCTGCTGGACTGGGTGCACGGCGAGCTGGGCGTGGCGCGCGATGCGCTGGTCGCCGACATCGGCGCCGGCACCGGCATCTCCACGCGCCTGTTCCTGCAGGCCGGGCATCCGACCCTGGCCGTGGAGCCGAACGCGGCGATGCGCGAGGCCGCAGTGGCGCTGCTGCAGGACCTGCCGGGCTTCCGCGCCATCGACGGCAGCGCCGAGGCCACCACCCTGGCCGATGCCAGCGTGGACCTGGTCAGCGCCGCGCAGGCCTTCCACTGGTTCGACCTGGAGGCGGTGCGCCGCGAATGGGCACGCGTGCTGCGTCCGGGCGGCCTGGCGCTGGTGTACTGGAACTCGCGCCTGCTCGACGCCACGCCGTTCCTGCAAGGCTACGAGCAGTTGCTGCTGGAGTACGGCACCGACTACAGCGCGGTGGCCGAGCGCTACCACGACGATGCCACCATGCAGCGCTGGTTCGGCGCCGGCCTGCGCGGCACCGCGCAGTTCCCCAACGCGCAGCGCATGGACTTCGAGGCGCTGCGCGGACGCCTGCTGTCGTCCTCCTATGCGCCGCTGCCCGGCCACCCGCAGCACGCGCCGATGCTGGAGGCGTTGCGCACGCTGTTCGACCGGCACCAGCGCGACGGCGTCGTCGCGTTCCATTACCGCACCCGCGCCTTCGCCGGGACGCTGAACTGAGCCACGCCATGTACTCCCTCGCCCGACCGTTCCTGTTCGCCTTCGACGCCGAGCGCGCGCATGCCCTGGGCCTGCGTGCGATCGAGCTGGCCTACCGCACCGGCACCAATCCGCTGCTGGCGCGGGCCATCGCGCCGATGCCCACGCGCGCCTTCGGCCTGGACTTCCCCAACCCGGTCGGACTGGCCGCGGGCCTGGACAAGAACGGCGAGCACATCGACGCGTTGCTGGCGCTGGGCTTCGGCTTCGTCGAGATCGGCACGGTCACCCCGCGCGCGCAGGCCGGCAATCCGCAGCCGCGCATGTTCCGCCTGCCGCGGCAGCAGGCGGTGATCAACCGCATGGGCTTCAACAACCTGGGCGTGGATGCGCTGGTGCGCAACGTCGAGCGCGCGCGGCGCCGGCGCGGCCTGCTCGGCATCAACATCGGCAAGAACAAGGACACCCCGAACGATGACGCCGCGTCCGACTACCTGCATTGCCTGGAAAAGGTCTATGCGCTGTCCGACTACGTCACCGTCAACATCTCCTCGCCCAACACTGCCGGCCTGCGCGAGCTGCAGGAGGAACAGGCGCTGCGGCAGCTGATCGCGCGCCTGCGCGAGGCGCAGGAAGCGCTGGCGGCGCGCCACGGCAAGCGCGTGCCGATGCTGGTCAAGGTGGCGCCGGACCTGAGCGACAGCGACATCGACGCGGCGGCGCGGGTGCTGTCGGACCTGCAGGTGGACGGGGTGATCGCCACCAACACCACCGTCGCCCGCCCCGGCCTGGAACACGAACCGCTGGGCGGCGAAAGCGGCGGCCTGTCCGGCGCGCCGCTGCTGGGCCAGTCCACCCTGGTGCTGCGCCGGCTGCGCGCGCGCCTGCCCGAGAGCATCCCGCTGATCGGCGTCGGCGGCATCCTCTCCGGTGCCGATGCGGTGGCGAAGATGGCCGCCGGGGCCGCCCTGGTGCAGTGCTATAGCGGCCTGGTGTTCCGCGGGCCGGAGCTGATCGGCGAGTGCGTGGAGGCGATGCGCCGGCGCCGCGAAGCGCCCAGCCGCGGGGACGTGGTCGTCCCATGAGCACGACGGCCTGGTCGCTCACCGCGCAGGCGCCGCTGCAGGCGCTCAACACCTTCCACGTCGCCGCGCAGGCGCCGTGGCTGCTGCAGATCTTCGCGCCCGAGGCGCTGCCCGAGGCGCTGCTGGCGCCGGAGCTGGCCGGCGCCGCGCTGCTGCCGCTGGGCAGCGGCAGCAACATGCTGTTCGCCGGCGATGCGCCGGGCGTGGTGCTGTGCTTCGCCAACCGCAGCATCGACACTCTGGAGCACCGCGCCGACTACGCCATCGTCCGCGCCGGCGCCGGCGTGGGCTGGCACGAGCTGGTGATGTGGTCGCTGGCGCAGGGCCTGTCCGGCCTGGAGAACCTGGCGCTGATCCCCGGCACGGTTGGCGCCGCGCCGATCCAGAACATCGGCGCCTACGGCGCGCAGATGGGCGAGTTCGTGCACGTGGTCGAGGCCTACGACCGCGCCGATGCGCGCTTCGTGCGGCTGGACGCGGCCGCCTGCGAGTTCGGCTACCGCGACAGTCTGTTCAAGCGCCAGCCCGACCGCTACCTGATCGTCGCGGTGGAGTTCAACCTGCCGCGGCTGCATGCGCTGCGCCTGGACTACGCCGGCATCGGCGAGGAACTGCAGGCGATGGGCATCGCCACGCCCGGCGCGCCCGACGTGGCCCAGGCGGTGATCAACATCCGCCGGCGCAAGCTGCCCGACCCGGACGTGCTCGGCAACGCCGGCAGCTTCTTCAAGAACCCGCTGCTGCCGCTGGAACAGGCATTGGCGCTGCAACACGAACACCCGGCACTGCCGGTGTTTCCCGGCGACGACGACAGCCAGCGCAAGCTGTCGGCGGCGTGGCTGATCGAGGCCTGCGGCTGGAAAGGCTACCGCGACGGCGATGCCGGCGTGTCCGCCGCGCACGCGCTGGTGCTGGTCAACCACGGCCAGGCCAGCGGTGCCGAGCTGCTGGAACTGGCGCGGCGCATCACCGCCTCGGTAAGCGAGCGCTTCGGCGTCATCCTGGAGCCGGAGCCGCGCATCGTCGGCGCACAGTGGTAGCCGCACCCACGCCGCTGCGCGCGGCGCTGCTGATGCTGGCCAGTACGATGGCCTTCGGGCTGATGGTCGTCGCGATCCGGTTGGCCTCGGCGCAGCTGTCCACGCTGCAGATCGCCTTCTTCCGCAACCTGTTCGGCCTGCTGTTCCTGTTGCCGATGCTGCTGCGCCCGGGCCGGCCATGGCCGCGCACCGCGCAACTGCCGCGTTACCTGCTGCGCACCGCGATCGGCCTGGTGTCGATGCTGGCCGGGTTCTGGGCGATCGGGCATCTGCCGCTGTCGCAGGCGATCGCGCTGTCCTACTCCACCCCGCTGTTCGCGACCCTGGCCGCCGCCCTGTGGCTGGGCGAGACGGTGCGCCTGCGGCGCTGGCTGGCGGTGCTGTGCGGCTTCGTCGGGGTGCTGCTGATCGTGCGCCCCGGCGCCGCCGCGTTCAGCCCCGGCACCCTGGTGGCGGTACTGGCCGCGGTGATGAGCGCCCTGGTCGCGATCCAGATCAAGCAACTGGCGCGGGTCGACGCCGCCAACACGGTGGTGTTCTACACCTACGCGTTCTGGGTGCCGATGTCGCTGCTGCCGGCGCTGTTCGTGTGGCGCTGGCCGCACGGCATCGACTGGCTGTGGCTGCTGGCCACCGGCCTGTTCGGCACCCTCGGCCAGTTGCTGTGGACGCACGCGCTGCGCCTCGGCGAAGTCTCCGCACTGACCCCGATCAGCTTCACCCAGCTGCCGCTGGTGGCGCTGTTCGGCTGGTGGCTGTTCGACGAGACCCCGGACGGCGGCACCGTGCTGGGCGCGCTGGTGATCCTCGCCGCCAACGCCTACATCGCCCACCGCGAGGCGGTGCTGGCGCGGCGTGCGGCGCGCGCCGGGGCGGGCACGCCGCCGACGCTCGACGCCTAGGGGCACGCATGACGCCGCCCTGTGCTCCCGCTTCCCGGCAATCGCCGACACAGCCACAGCGCGCGGTCGCTGCACATGGCCGATGCCGCTACCATCCTCGCGCACGCGCAACCACGGCAAGCGACGCACGATGAAGACCATCGGCATGATCGGCGGCATGAGCTGGGAATCCACCCTGCCCTACTACCGGCACATCAACGAGACGGTGCGCGCCCAACGGGGCGGACTGCATTCGGCCAAGCTGCTGCTGCACAGCGTGGACTTCCACGAGATCGCGCAGTACCAGCGCGACGGCGACTGGGACGCGGCCGGCGCCGCGCTGGCGGCCTCGGCGCGCGCGCTGCAGGCCGGCGGCGCCGATTTCCTGGTGCTGTGCACCAACACCATGCACTGCGTGGCCGACGCGATCGCCGCCGCGGTCCCGTTGCCGCTGCTGCACATCGCCGATGCCACCGCCGATGCGTTGCAGGCCGCCGGCATCGTCCGCGTCGGCCTGCTCGGCACGCGCTTCACCATGGAGCAGGCGTTCTACCGCGAACGGCTGCAACGGCGCGGCTTCGACGTGCTGATCCCGGATGCGCCAGCGCGCGAGGACGTGCACCGCATCATCTACGAGGAACTGTGCCAGGGCGTGGTGCAGGCGCCGTCGCGGCTGCGCTACCGCGAGGTGATCGCAGGCCTGCAGGCGCAAGGCGCGGAGGCGGTGATCCTGGGCTGCACCGAGATCGGATTGCTGGTCGGCCCTGCCGACGCGGCGGTGCCGCTGTTCGATACGACCGCGCTGCACGCGCGTGCCGCCGCCCTGTACAGCCTGGCCTAGCGATGCGCAGCCAGGCCGCACATGCCGCCGCCAGCGTTCCGCGCGGCTGGACGCCGTTCCGGCTGAGCGCCCTGCTGGTCCTGGCGTTGCTGCTGTGGCCGGTACTCGGCCGCTGCGCCGTCGCCATTCCGCCCTACACGCCGAACGTGGTCGACCCCGCCGGCACGCTCAGTGCGGACGACGCCCAGCGGATCAACGCGGCACTGCAGCGGCTGCGCGAACGCCAGCACATCTGGGGCGCGGTCTACATCGTGCCGTCGCTGCAGGACGAACCGATCGAGCGCCTGGCCGAGCGCGCCTTCCGCACCTGGCGGCTCGGCCGCCAAGGCAGCGACAACGGCCTGCTGCTGGTGCTGGCGATGCAGGACCGGCGTTCGCGCTTCGAAGTCGGCTACGGCCTGGAGGGTGCGCTGCCCGACGTGGTCGCCCGGCACGCGCTGGACGATTACCTGGCGCCGCGCCTGCGCCAGGGCGACACCGCCGACGCGATCGTCGCCGCGTTCGACTTCATGGGCCGCGCCGCCGCGCAGGATCCCGAAGCCGTGGCCGAACTGGCGCAAGCGGCCGACGACGGCATGCACTGGCAGCGCGGCGCCATCGCCTGGGCGGGCCTGCTGGTGCTGGTGTGGCTGCTGCTGCCGCTGCGCCAGGCCTGGACCGGCTATCTGCGCAGGCGTCTGCTGCTGCGGCATCCGCGCCTGTCGGACAAGCCCGAGGAACTGGTTCAGGACACCGCGCGCGGCGGTTTCTGGGCGTGGTTCATCCGCCTGTTCCTGAGCGCCAATCCCGGCATCTTCGTGTTCCTGCTGTCGGCCAGGTCGATGACCATGTACGTGATCTTCCTGGCGCTGGAACTGCTGATCCCGGTGCTGACCCTGGCCATCGCCGCGCAGCGCTACCGCTCGCCGCAGCGCTACAGCCGCTTCCTGCAGGCGCTCACACGGCGGCGCAATGCGCTGATCCGCAAGGGCCATATCGCCGAGACCGCGCCCGGCGTGTTCGCCTACACCGCCAGCTACCATGCCGCTCAAGCCGCCAGGGAACGCGCCGCGGCCGAGTCCGCGGCATCGTCCTCATCCTCGTCGTCCTCCAGTTCCAGCAGCGACTCCTCCTCCGGCGGCGGCAGTTCCGGCGGCGGCGGCGCCAGCTCGAGCTGGTAGCGGAGACTGCAACGAACGCTCGAACAACATCAGCAGAGGAAATACTTTTCCCGTTTTACAAATAGTGAGTGGGCCGCTTTGCACTTACATAAAGCGCTGCCCGCACCATGGGTCGCAAGAAATCAATTCTCTCCATTGGATGGACGTTCGCGAACAGCAGCCTCGAACCTTACAGGCTGAGGATTGCCATGCGCGAACCAGTCACATCCGAAAACCGCCATTTGCGCCCTACCCAACTCTTCTGCAGTGGCCCCAATAAAGCCGCTACCCGGCAAACCCGACTCCTGCTGTACGACTATCGCTGTGAGCGGGGGCAGCTGATTTAGCAAGCAATACGACTGAATAGGCTCAAGTAGCTGACCAAGACCCGCGGGATGTGCGCCCGTGAGCGCGGCCAACTGAAAGTAGGTTAAAGACTGGCGATGGCGTGCCGCCCACGCCAGTACTGCCCAAATCTGACACGCTCGCTCGGATCTGGTCATGTGTTCATCCTTCGCAGGTTTTGGAGGCGACGGCACAGCGAGCGCCAGCAGTGTGGATTGGCGCGTACTGGAAATTATGCCAATTCGCGCCGCGCGCGCCAGCGCGGCCGGCGCTCGCCGCGGAACAGCAGCAGGTACAGCCCCACCACCCACACCAGCGCCGCGCTCCAGCCGCCGAGGATGTCCGAGGGGTAATGCACGCCCAGGTACACCCGCGACACCCCGACCAGCAGAGTGAAGCTGCCGGCCAGCCACAGCACCGGCCAGCGCCAGCGGGTGCGCCAGCTCAGCGCGATCAGCACCGCCGCCAGCGTCATCGAGCCCATCGCGTGGCCGCTGGGAAAACTGAAGGTGTGGTGCTCGGGCGCGATCGACTCCCACAGGCTGGGCCGGTCGCGCTGGAAGAACTGCTTGGCGCCCATGTTCAACAGCGCCGAGCCAATGAAGGACAACGCGGCGAACAGCGCCTCGCGCCAGCGGCGCAGGCCCAGCAGCACCAGCACGATCAGCGTGTCCAGCGGGATCACGCCGTACTGATAGCCGGCCTCGGTGACCACGGTGAAGAAGCGGTCCCAACCCGGGCTGGTCAGGCCGCGCATGCTCCACAGCAGCGGCTCGTCGAAATACAGGTCTTCCAGCGCATGCACTTCGTCGGCCAAGGCCACGAACACGCCCAATGGCAGCAGGACTCCGGCGAACAGCAGCACCACGCGCCAGGCATTGAGCCGCAGCCAGCGGCGCAGGCCGGCTGCCTCGGCGGCGGACTCACCCGGTGCGGCGGACATAGGTGCGTTCGACGTAATCGTCGATCAGCGCCACGAACTCGTGGGCGATGTTCTCGCCACGCAGGGTCACCTTCTTCTCGCCGTCGATGAACACCGGCGCGGCCGGCGCTTCGCCGGTGCCCGGCAGCGAGATGCCGATGTTGGCGTGGCGCGACTCGCCCGGCCCGTTGACCACGCAGCCCATCACCGCCAGGGTCATGCTCTCGGCGCCGGGATGGGTCACCTTCCACTCCGGCATCTTCGCGCGGACGTGGTTCTGCACCACCTTGGCCAGCTCCTGGAAGAACTCGGAGGTGGTGCGGCCACAGCCCGGGCAGGCGGTGACCAGCGGAGTGAAGGCGCGCTGGCCGGTGGTCTGCAGCAGTTCCTGGGCGACGATCACTTCCTGCGTGCGCGACTGCCCCGGCTCCGGGGTCAGCGAGATGCGGATGGTGTCGCCGATGCCTTCCTGCAGCAGCACGGCCAACGCCGCGCTGGAGGCGACGATGCCCTTGCTGCCGATGCCGGCCTCGGTCAGGCCCAGGTGCAGGGCGAAGTCCGAGCGCTGCGCCAGGTCGCGGTACACCGCGATCAACTCCTGCACGCCGCTGACCTTGCAGCTGAGCACGATACGGTCGCGGCCCAGGCCCAGCTCCACCGCGCGCTCGGCCGAGTCCAGCGCTGAGCGGATCAACGCCTCGCGCAGCACCCGGCCGGCATCCCACGGCACTTCGCGCCGCGAGTTCTCGTCCATAAGTTGCGCCGCCAGGGCCTGGTCCAGCGAACCCCAGTTGGCGCCGATGCGCACCGGCTTGTCGTATTTCAGCGCGAACTCGATCAGCTGCGCGAACTGGGTGTCCTTCTTCTTGCCGAAACCGACGTTGCCGGGATTGATCCGGTACTTGGCCAGCGCCTCGGCACAGGCCGGCTCCGCCGCCAGCAGTTGGTGGCCGTTGTAGTGGAAGTCGCCGATCAGTGGCACCTCGATGCCCATCATCCGCAGCTTGTCGACGATGCGCGGGATCGCCGCGGCCGACTCGGGATTGTTGACGGTCAGGCGCACCAGTTCCGAGCCGGCGCGCCACAATTCGGCCACCTGCTTGACCGAGGAGGCGACGTCGGCGGTGTCGGTATTGGTCATCGACTGCACCACCACCGGCTTGCCGCCGCCCATGGTGACGCCGCCGATGCGGACGGGCTGGGTGAGACGGCGCGCCCAGGGCGCGGCATCGGCGGGAGGCGTGGGGCGGCTGACGGCATCGTACATGCGGCCATTTTAGCCTGCGCGACCGCTCCTGCCGCACGCGCCGGCACCGCCGATTCAGCCAGGCGGCACCGCTGCGACGGTTTGTCGCAGGCAGCCCCCGGGTCCAGCGCATACGATGCGCAGCATGGATTCCACCGACGCCTCCTTCCTGCGCACCCTGTGCAGCCTGCGCTGGCTGGCCACCGCCGGCCAGGCCGCGACGATCCTGGTGGCGACCTGGCCGCTGCAGTTGCCGCTGCCGCAGGCGCCATTGTGGGCCGGCGTGGCGGTGCTGGCGTTGTTCAACCTGTACGCGCAACTGCGCCTGCGCCATGCCGACTCGGCCGCCCCGGCCACCGCCTTCGGCCACATCCTGGTCGACGTGACCGTGCTGACCTGGATGGTCGGCTGGAGCGGCGGCATCGGCAACGCCTTCGGCTCGCTGTTCCTGGTGCTGATCGCGCTGGCGGTGCTGGCCCTGCCGCTGCGCTGGGCGCTGGCGGTGGCGCTGGCCTGCGTGGCCGGCTATGCGGTCAGCGCGCTGTTCGGCCTGCCGCTGCCGCACGGCCCCTACCAGGCGCTGGACCTGCAGCGCTGGGGCATGGCCGCCAACTTCCTGCTGTCCACCGTGGTCGTGCTGGTGTTCTCCACCCGCCTGGCGATGGCCATGCGCGAGCGCGAACGCGAGCTGGCGCTGCTGCGCGAGCGCTTCACCCGCAACGAGGGCATCGTCGCCCTGGCCACCCATGCCGCGTCGGTGGCGCACGAGCTGAACACGCCGCTGGCGACGATGACCCTGCTCACCGACGACATCGCCGAACAGAGTACCCAGCCGGAGCTGCGCGAGGACCTGGACACCCTGCGCGAACTGCTGGTGCAGTGCCGCGAACGGGTGCTGGCGCTGGCCGCACCGGCGCAGCGCGCCGGCGGGCAGACGGTGTCGCTGGCGCAGGTACTGCACCAGTGGCAACTGGTGCGGCCGACCGTGCGGCTGCGCCGCAACGACGACGCGCCGCTGCAGTTGCGGATGGAAAGCGCCATCGGCCATCTGCTGCAGGTATTGCTGAACAACGCCGCCGACGCCGGCGAACGCGCCGGCCATCCGCAGGTGGACCTGAACGTGCGGGTCACCGGCAGCGAACTGGTCGGCGAGGTGCGCGACTACGGCGGCGGCTTCGACGCCAACCAGGTCGGCCTGCCGGCCACTCTGTTCCGCAGCGGCAAGCCCGAGAGCATGGGCGTGGGCCTGGCGCTGTCGCATGCGACCATCGAACGCCTGGGCGGCGAGTTGTGGACCGAGCCGGCGCCGGACCACGGCGCCCGGGTCGGCTTCCGCCTGCCGCTGCTCGCCCTGGAGACCTCCGCATGAACACCGACACCCCGCTGGGCCTGCTGGTCGACGACGATCCGCTGTACCTGCGCACCCTGCAGCGCACCCTCGCCCGCCGCGGCCTGGAGACGCGCACCGCCGACAGCGCCGCCGCCGCACTGGCGCTGGCCGCCGAGGCGCCGCCGGACTATGCGCTGATCGACCTCAAGCTCGGCGACGAATCCGGCCTGGCGCTGATCCAGCCGCTGCGGGCGATCCGCGCCGACATGCGCATCCTGCTGGTCACCGGCTACGCCAGCATCGCCACCGCGGTGGAGGCGATCAAGCTCGGCGCCGACGACTACCTGCCCAAGCCGGCCACGGTGCCGATGATCCTGCGTGCGATCGGCCTGGAGGCCGAGGAGGACGACGACGAGGACGGCAGCGACGTGCCGGACGCGATGACCCCGCTCAGCCGCCTGCAGTGGGAGCACATCCAGCAGGCCATGCACGAGACCGGCGGCAACGTCTCCGCCGCCGCGCGCCTGCTCGGCATGCACCGCCGCTCGCTGCAGCGCAAGCTGGCCAAGCGGCCCAGCCCGCAGCGCGATCCGCCACGCTGAGGCGGGCGGCGCGGCGCGGTGGCCTGAACCGCCCGTCCGGCTGGCGCTCAAGTCCCCTGGTACCGGGCCGATAACCCGGCATGCTGAAGTCTCCCCCACCCGCCTTGCTGGACGAGCCGCAACGGCTCAGCGCCCTGCGCCAGCTGTGTCTGCTGGACACGCCGGCCGACCAGGTCTTCGATCTGGTCACGCAGTTGGCGTCCCGCTACCTGCGGGTGCCGATCGCGCTGGTCTCGCTGATCGACGAACAGCGCCAGTGGTTCAAGTCCCGGGTCGGCCTGGAGGTTCCGCAGACGCCGCGCAGCCAGGCGTTCTGCGCCTATGCGATCCACAGCCCGGAACTGATGGTGGTGCCCGATGCCCGCCAGGATCCGCGTTTCCGCGACAACCCGCTGGTCACCGGCCCGCCGTTCATCCGCTTCTACGCCGGCGCGCCGCTGCTGATGGCCGACGGCGCCAGCCTGGGTACGCTGTGCGTGATCGACAGCGAGCCGCGCCATGAGTTCGACGAGGTCGCGCGCCGCACCCTGCAGGACCTGCGCGACCTGCTGATGGTGCGCATCGACACCCTGCGCAACAGCGGCTTCGTCGATGCGCTGACCGGCCTGCCCAACCGCAGCCGCTTCAACGACGACCTGACCATGTGGCTGTCGCTGCAGACCGCCGACCACCACGACACCGCAGTGGCGATCGACGTGTGCGGCATCGACTATTTCCGCGACATGGTCAAGGCGCTGGGCTGGGAGTACGCCGAGGGCTACCTGCTGGCCACCCGCGACCGCCTGCGCAAGGCGCTGGGCAACCTGCCGCTGTACCGCATCGACACCACCACCTTCGTGTTCATCATGGAAGGCAGCGACACGGCGCATCTGGAGTACTGGTGCGAGCACCTCTGCGACGCCTTCGCCGCGGCGATCGACCACCAGGGCATTCCGCATGCGGCCAGCCCCTCGCTGGGCGCGGTGCGTCTGGACGGGGCGCTGAGCGCCAATCACACGGTGCGCTCGCTGACCACCGCGGTGGACATGGCGCGCCAGCGTGGGCAGCGCTGGAGCCTGTACGAGCGCAACCACGACGCCAACCAGCGCAATGCCTTCCGGATCCTGGCCGCCTTGCCCGAAGCGCTGGAGGCGCGCGGCCAGCTGAGCCTGCACTACCAGCCACGGGTGAGCCTGCGCAGCGGCGAATGCGTGGGCGTGGAAGCGCTGCTGCGCTGGCAGCATCCGCTGCTGGGCACGGTGGCGCCGAACGACTTCATCCCGCTGGCGGAAAAGACCGCACTGATGAGCCGCATCACCGCCTGGGTGCTGCGCGCCGGCATCGCCCAGGCGGCGCTGTGGCAGCAGCGCGGCTATACCTTCAGCGTGTCGCTGAACGTGTCGGCGGTGGACCTGGAACAGGCCGACTTCATCGCCCGGCTGCAGGCGCTGCTGCAGCAGCATGCGCTGGCGCCCGGCGCGTTGGAGATCGAATTCACCGAGAGCGCGATGATCCGCGATCCGCAACGGGTGGCCGAACAGCTGCAGCAGATCAGCGCGCTCGGGGTGAAGATCGCCATCGACGACTTCGGCACCGGCTACAGCAACCTCGGCTATCTCAAGAGCATCCCGGCCAGCGCGCTGAAGATCGACCAGTCGTTCATCCGCGCCCTGCCCGGCAGCCGCAGCGACGGCATGCTGGTGCCGTCGATGATCCATCTCGGCCACGACTTCGGCCAACAGGTGGTGGCCGAGGGCATCGAGAGCGCAACCGTGTACCGGATGCTGCGCGACTGGGGCTGCGACGAAGGCCAGGGCTACTGGATCGCGCGGCCGATGCCGGCCGAGGCGCTCGACGCCTGGCTGGCCGAGCCGTGGCAGGGCGACGACGCCTGAGCGTGCCGCGCCACGGCCCGCCCGTGGCTCACCAGAACACCGCGTACAACGCCACCAGGATCGCGATCACCGCCGCGGCGCCGAGCTTGAAGCCCAGCGTGGTGCCGTAGCGCACGTCGTCGGTGCGGATCAGGTCGCGCGCCGGCGCCTGCGGGGTCAGCAGCGACACCAGCACCGCCGCCACCAGCGACAGCACGAACACCAGGCCGATGCGGTCCATGAACGGCAGTTCCGGCCACAGCTTCTTGAGCGCGAACGACAGCAGCACCGAGCCGATCGCCGCGGTCAGCGCGCCGGCCTCGTTGGCGCGCTTCCAGAACAGGCCGAGCATGAAGATCACCACCACGCCCGGGGTGAAGAAGCCGGTGAATTCCTGGATGAACTGGAAGCCCTGGTCGAAATTGCCCAGCAGCGGCCGCGCGGTGAGGATGCCGATCAGCACCGAGGTCACCGCGGCCACGCGGCCGACCCGCACCAGCTGCGGCTGGTCGGCCTGCGGGCGGAACTTGGCGTAGAAGTCCAGGGTGAAGATGGTCGCCACCGAATTGATCTTGGACGCCAGCGAGGCCACGATCGCCGCCACCAGCGCGGCGAACACCAGGCCGAGGATGCCGCTGGGCAGCAACTGCATCATGGTCGGATAAGCCTGGTCGGGCTTGGCCAGGTCCGGCGCCAGCACCACCGCGGCGATGCCCGGCACCACCACCACCACCGGCATCAGCAGCTTCAGGAACGCGGCGAACACCATGCCCTTCTGCGCCTCGCCGATGTTCTTGGCCGCCAGCGCGCGCTGGATGATGTACTGGTTGAAGCCCCAGTAGCTGATGTTCATCACCCACAGGCCGCCGATCAGCACGCTCAGGCCCGGCAGATCCTTGTAGAACGGGTTGTCCTTGGACAGGATCATGTGGAAGTGCTCGGGGTGCGCATTCCACAGGTGGCGGAAGCCGGCGAGCACGCCGGCGCCGTCGCCGATCCGCGACAGGGTCAGTCCGGCGACCAGCAGGCCGCCCAGCACCAGCAGGGTGACCTGGACGATGTCGGTCAGCGCCACCGCCTTCAGCCCGCCGTACAGCTGGTACACCAGCGCGAACACGCCGATCAGCGCCAGCGCCAGGGTCTGGTCCATGCCGGTGACCTGGCTCACCGCGATCGAGCCCAGCCACAGGATCGAGGTCAGGTTGACGAACACGTACAGCAGCAGCCAGAACACCGCCATCAGCGTGCGGATCCACTTGCCGTAGCGCTGCTCCAGGAACTGCGGCATGGTGTAGATGCCGTTGCGCAGGAAGATCGGCAGGAAGAACTTGCCGACGATCAGCAGGGTCAGCGCCGCCATCCATTCGTAGGAGGCGATCGCCAGGCCGATCGCATAGCCGGAGCCGGCCATGCCGATGATCTGCTCGGCGGAAATGTTCGCCGCGATCAGCGAGGCGCCGATCGCCCACCACGGCAGGGTCTTGCTGGCCAGGAAGTAGTCCTCGGCACTCTTGCGGTGCCCGGCCTTCTCCCGCGACACCCATTGCGCGAGCAGGAAGATGCCCGCCAGGTAGACCACCACGATCGCCACATCCAACGTCGCCAACCCCACTGCCTTCTCCTACGGGCCGCAGCCCTGTCGCACCGTTGTCCATGACGCCGCCCGCGTGGGCGGCGCCGCTCGTTCAAGAAAACCGTTCGCCGCCGCTCAATGCAGCGGGCAGTCGACCACGCTCTGCGCGTCGTTGCTGCTGCCCAGCGCGATCCGCGACAGCGACAGATCCAGCGCGCCGTCGCTCTCGATCAGCGGCAGGCGCTCAAGCCGGGTCAGGTCGGCGCCGGCCACCGCGAAGCACTTCAGCGGCACGCCGAGGGTGCGCCACTCGCCCTTGGGCAGCGCGGTCAGCGCCTTGCCGAGGTCCAGCCGCGCGCCGCAGTCGTGGCCGCAGGCCACACCGATGCGCGCGGCGGCGCCGGGCGCCGCATCCACCTTCAACGTCAGGATCAGTTGCACGTCGCCATTGCTCTCGCGCGACACGTCCAGCGGCTTGGGCAACACCAGCGCCAACCCGGACTTGCCGCTGCCGGACCAGACGAAGCGGCGCGCATCCTCCTGCGCCTTGTGGTCGATCGCGGTGACCTTCAGCGATCCGTCGGCCAGTGCCGCCGGGAAGGTCGCCGCCGGCAGATTGGCCTGCGTGCCGCCGAACAGGATCAGGTTGATGCCCGCCGCCGGCTTGCCGCGGTCCAGGTACACCCCGCCCACCGCCTGCGCGCCGGACACGCCCGACACCTCGGACAAGCGGCTCAGATCGCCCTTGTCCTCGTAGGTGAGGCCGTAGCCGAAAGCGAACTGCGGGCTGTAGTTCTTCTGCCCGACGTTGTTGGCGAACTGCACCGCGGTGCGCGGCCAGGAGAAGCTCAGCTTGCCGTGGAAGTCGTACTGCACGCTGCCGTCCGGCTTGCGCAGCAGCACGTCGGCGATGCCGGCGCCTTCCGAACCCGGCAGCCAGGCCGCGACGAAGGCGTCGGCGGCGTTGATCTCGCGGTTCACCCACAGCGGCCGCCCGCTCAGGAATACCGCCACCACCGGGATGCCCTGGGCTTTGAGCGACTTGATGAGTTCCAGGTCGCTGTCGTCGCCGGGCTTGTACAGCAGCGTGGCGATGTCGCCCTGGAACTCGGCATAGGGATGCTCGCCGAACACCACCACCGCCACGTCCGGCTTGGTCGCGAACTTGCCGTCCACCGCCAGTTCGGCGCTGCCGCCGGCGGCGCCGACCTGCTGCTGCAGGCCTTCCCAGATGGTGGTGCCGTTGGGGTAGTCGGCGCGCTTGGTGCCGGCGCCCTGCCAGTTGAGGGTCCAGCCGCCGGCCTGCCTGCCCATGTCGTTGGCGCCGTCGCCGGCCACCAGCAGCTTGAGCTGCGGCTTCAGCGGCAACAGCTGCCCCTGGTTCTTCAGCAGCACCAGCGATTCGCGCACCGCCTGCCGCGCCACCGCGCGGTGTTCGGGCGCGCCGAGCAGCTCGAACTTGCCGCCGAGCGGACGCTGCGACGGCTTGCCGGCCTCGAACAGCCCCAGGCGCAGCTTGACCCGCAGGATGCGCCGCACCGCATCGTCCAGCCGCGCCATCGGGATCTGCCCCGACTTCACCGCCTTCAGCGCGTTCTCGTAGACGCCCTTCCAGCTGTCCGGGGCCATCAGCATGTCCACGCCGGCGTTGAACGCGGCCGGGCAATCGTCGTTGCGGCAGCCGGGCACCTGGCCGTGGCCGTTCCAGTCGCCGACCACGAAGCCGCCGAAATGCATCTGCCCCTTCAGCACGTCGGTGAGCATGACCGTGTTGCCGTGCATCTTGACCCCGTTGACGCTGTTGAACGAGGCCATCACCGTCTGCGCCCCCGCCGCGATCGCCGGCGGATAGCCGGCGCCGTGGATGTCGCGCAGCTGCTGCTCGCTGATCCGGGTATCGCCCTGGTCCTTGCCGTCGGTGGTACCGCCATCGCCGAGGAAGTGCTTGACCGAGGAGATCACGTGCGACCCGTCCAGAAAACCCGGCGTGCCGGGCACGCCCTGCAGCCCCTCGACCACCTTGCCGGCGAAGCTGGCCACCACCTCGGGCGACTCCGAATAGCCTTCGTAGGTGCGG